>DATIIA010000090.1:0-21929 GCA_035480115.1 Candidatus Anderseniibacteriota bacterium
TTTGATTCGATCTTAAAAGGAGATTTGGGGTTTCTTTCTGGGGAGCGAGGAGCTAATGGCCAAATGATTGGCGTTGCAGCAAATCAATTTCGCCCTGCGCAGGATGGGTCCGATATTGTGCTGACAATTGATCGCGTAGTACAGGCTTTTGCCGAAGAAGAATTAAAAGCGGGAGTAGAAAAATATCGTGCTGATCGCGGAAGCATTGTAGTGATGAATCCGAAAACGGGCGCTGTGATTGCAATGGCTACATTCCCAACGTTTGATCCTAATGCGTACTATGCCGTGCGTGATCCGAAAGTGCAAACGAATCCGATTGTTTCAGACAGTTTCGAGCCGGGGTCAATTCTCAAGCCGATTATTATGTCCGGTGCATTGAATGACGGATTGGTAACTCCGGATACGACATTCGTAGATAATGGCCCGGTGCGAGTAGATAAATATCTCATCAATACATTCGACGGAAAACATCATGGCGTACAAACAATGACAAATATTTTAGAGCAATCCAATAACGTAGGAATGGTATGGGTTGCACAAAAGATGGGAGCAGAGCGAATGTATGATTATTTGCGCAGATTTGGAATTGGAGAGAGAACGGGTATTGAACTAGACGGCGAAACGCAAACAAATCTGAAGGAACCGCAAAAATGGAATGTTGCGACTGTTGCAACTACCGGGTTCGGGCAAGGTGTCGTGGTAACTCCTATTCAAGCGTTAAATGCGATCGACGCAATTGCAAATAACGGCATGCTTATGCAACCGCATATTATCAGTAGTATTAAATCAAGTTCTGGCGATGAAAAGGACGTAGCGCCAACGCCAGTGCGGCAAGTTATTACCCCTGAAACTGCATCCAAAGTATCTGCAATGATGGTTAGCGTGATAGAAAACGGAGTGGGACATTCAGCGCGCGTTCCAGGATATTATTTGGCGGGCAAAACAGGCACCGCTCAAGTTGCAGATCCAGAAACGGGGAAATATTCTACGGAAAATAAAATTATTACCTTCGCAGGCTTCGGTCCAGTACCTGATCCGCAATTTTCGATATTAATTAAATTAGATAATCCATATGGTCTCTCGTTTGCATCCGGTACTTCTGCGCCTATGTTTAAAGATCTCGCACAAAAATTACTCACGTATTACCAAGTGCCGCCATCGTACGACGAATCAGCAATTCAACCGAAGTTTCAAGTACCGTAATATATACATATGCAGACATTTTTTAATCGCATCGCGTGGGCTCGAATGCAACAGTATATTTCGCGATATTCTTCTCATCGTATTCTTGTTAGTGGGGGGTATGGTCGAACACTTGTTGCAAACATGGTATTTGCGGCAATCAAAGAACATCGACATGTTCGTCTCGGATATCCGGTTCAAGATGAAGCCGATATTCCGCTTTCTATGCTTGGGGTTACGCATGAAAAGGTGCATGAAAATATGATTTCATTTTTAATTGGTACAAAAAAACGGGAACTTGCTGAAAAAGAACCTGACATTATTATTACAGAACTTCCTATATTAAAGCCTGACTTTGCTTCTGATGCGGTAAAAAAAATTCTTCCGAACATGGTCGTGCTCCATCATATCGGATCAGAGCATCTAGATCTTTTTGGAACTAGTCAAAATTTGATCCATGAATATGAAGAAATGCTCTATAACCTTGCAAGCGACACGGTGCTCGTTGCAAATAGTGATGATGAACATGTAAAAACACTCACAAGTAATGCCCGAGTAAAACTTATTTCATATGGCAGATATGAAAACGCAAATATCCGCCTTACTCGCGCAGTACGAGGCGAGTCTCGAGATGGCATTTTTATTGAACTACTGGTGAATAAAAAAAGCTATGAATCATTTTTGCCAAACCTGTTTGCAAAAGAGCATGTTTCTGCGTTGCTCGCAGCAGTGGCATGTGCGCATGTGCGAGGAATTGATATATCGTATGTTCTTAATGCAGTAAAAAAGATGCATATCCCTCACGGCGCATTACAGATGATTGAAACGTCACGTGGCGCAACAATTCTTACCGAGCATATGGAATGTCCTGAACAAATGATTGAATCTTTAAAAACATTGGGATCGTTGCCGCATAGCGGAAGAAAGATTGCAGTTCTAGGAGATTGTGAGCAATTAGGATCAGAAACTATTTCATTGCATGAAAAAATAGGTGCGCAAGCTGCAGAAATTGCGCCGTATATTATTTTTGTAGGGGACATGATGCGTGCTGCGCAAAAAGTAGTCGATAGTCAGCAGAAAAATATTGATACTCATCATTTTGTAACATCCCAAGAAGCGGCGACATGGATTAATCAACACATCAAATCTAGCGACATGATCTATATTGCAGGTGGAAAGAGCATGGACATGGAATTGATAGTCGAACGACTTTGCCAAAACTAAAAAGTTTCATTATAGTGCTTGCACATGGCCTCATCGTCTAACGGCTAGGACGTGGCCTTCTCAAGGCTAAAATCGGGGTTCGATTCCCCGTGGGGCTGCCATATTAAGTACACGTAAACAGGGGTACTATATATAGTAGGATGTTTAAGCGATCAAAAAATCCTAATTATTTTAAATTCCCACTAGGCAAGTTCGTAGAATCGATTGGGGTTGGTGTGTTGTTATTTATTTTTATTATTTGTTTATTGATATACGCAGCAATCCATTTATATCTATCCATACGATCAAGTGCTGCAATTCTGCCTGATCCGTCACCAATAGCATCCGAGAGGCCGATTACCGGATAATGCGAATCGAGGGGCGTGTTACGATAGCGACATGAAAGATCGGACACTTCTCTATGTTGTATTGATAGTTTGTCTCTTTTTTATTTCAAAATGGACGTTTCAAGGTGCATATTTTTTGAAAGACTTAGTCATTAATACGATTCCATTAGAAAATTTATATGGCAATATTCAGCGTTCGGGACAGTCTCCTCTGTGGGCTCCCGAACTAGCAGGAGGATACCCATTACTTGCGAGCGGACAAATAGGATTTTGGTATCCGCCTCATATGATACTGCGCCAATTTTTACCTGGTGTATGGACGTTGAATATATCTTTATTGCTTCATGCATTACTTGCTGCGAGTGGTGTATTTTTATTTTTAAAACATAACAAGACACAAAGTATTGCTGCGGGAACAGGGGCAATTCTATTTCCATTCGGCACTGCATTTGTCGGAAAGTATTCATCGCTGAATTTAATTCTTCCGTTTATGTGGGTACCTATGCTGTTGCTTTTTCTGCAATTGTTTTTAGAACGAGGAAAGATAAAATATCTTACGCTGTGGATTGGTGCGATGGCGCTATGTATTTTAGTGGGGCACCCACAAATGGCGCTCTATGTTCTTATTCTGCAAGTTCTCTTTGTACTATGCGTTACAGCGCTATCTTGGAACTATTGGAAGAGAGCACTGGCAGTAGGATTAGGAACTGTGCTCGTGCTTGGGCTTACAGCATTTTATACTGTACCGATTGTCAGTAATCTGCCTGATACGGACCGAGCTACGGGGACGTTGCATCCAAATGCATCGGGAATGTTTGATTATGAGTTTACGCCAAAGGCATTTTTAGGACTTATTATTCCGCATCCGTTTGGGCATGATCAGGCATATACCGGCCCCACAAACGAAAGCGAACTCGCATGTTACATAGGGCCAGTCGCGCTGGCGTTAGCAATAATTGGGTTAGTTGCAGGTCGGAAAAAATTTCCGGTATTATGGCATGTTTCAGTTGTTTTACTAGCTGTTGGACTTTCTTTAGCAATTGGCGGTTATTCGCCTTTATTTACTTGGCTTGTTGCACATGGATGGAATTACTTTAATGCCCCGAGCAGATTCTTTTTATATGCAGATATTGGAATAGTATTTCTTGCAGCAGTTGGAATAGATTTTTTTCGAAATTCTTTTAAACCCTTTTTATTTTTACTAACAATAATTCCGGTATTATTAGTCAGTTGGTTTTGGCATCAAGGAGTTCCATGGAAATTTACGGCGGAACCTTCTATAACGCATCTATTGAATGCGCAGCATAATTTTATTCGCATCTATTCAGGAGGAGTTATTGCAGAAAATGCTCCTGATAATGATTTTGGTATTAAAGATTGGAATCCGATATGCAATACCTGCGTATATCGGCAAACGTTTTCATCTCCATTTGCCAGTATGGATGGTGTAGCGATAAAAGTTTCAAGTGTTCAGCAAGGCAACGGTAAACTTTCGCTTGCACTCTATACGAGCAGCGGAGAAAAAATTCGTGAATCGATACTAAAAAATACTAACCTTGTTGATAGCGATTGGAATTATTTTAAATTCGATAGGCTAAATAATATAACTAATCAGCAATTCTATTTTGAAATAACTTCTGACATGCCGCGTGAACAATCACCGCGTTTATTGATCCATACAAATCCAAAACAGCAGTATGATCCGAGCGGAAGATTATATAACTGCTTAAAAAAAGGTTGCGCTGCAGTTAAAGACTATGATGCGGCTTTCAAAATAAGTTCCAGTACTCAATCCGTGCAGTATTACGACGCGCTGGCCCCATATAGTTCTGCTGGGTTTGGAGTCGGAACGATGCAATGGTCAGGGTCATTGCCGCTTGGAAACGTTAAAAATTATTTACAGCCGCTTGGCACATGGGGCGATCCGTGGGAAGCAGGGGCTCGTGCTATCATTAATCGGTTTTCCGCCACGCATATCCTAGGACTCTTTCCTGCATATCGATATGCGGATAGCCTTGAAGGTGTTTCGTTAGTTGGAAGCGTTCCAGAAGGGGATCAATTTCTGCGAGTGTATAAAAACAATGAAGCATTTCCTCGTATCCAGTTCGTAAAAAACGTAAAATCACTATCAGATCCTATTGATCAAATAAATACTATTAAAAAATTGTCGGCAACAGATCAGAGCGCCGTGGTCGCTGATATTCCGAGTGATAGCGTATTTAATATACAGGGAAGTACAGCAGAAATTAGCAAAGATAGCCGAACAAAGATAGTAATTCAAACGCACCAAGCTCATGACGGGTTTCTTGTGCTGCGCGATGTGTTGCTTAAAGATTGGGCAGCAACAATAGATACTAATCCTGTTCATATATACCGTGTCGATGGAATTTTCCGAGGCATTCTAGTCCCCGCGGGGGAACACACTGTTACGTTTACCTATACGCCAAGCTGGATACCGTTCGTTTTGTGGCTCACAAGTATTTCTTCTATTTTATTTTTGATCTTGGCGTGGTTTTCTGTAAGAAAACAATTATAGCCCTAATGAGGGTGCAACGAAGATTATCCACAATATTCCACATACTGTTACTACTGCTGTAGTAAGAGAAAAAACCCATGTAAAAGTTGGGAAGTCTCGAAATGTTATCTGGGTAATTACTTTAATTTTTAGTAAGGGAACTAATATTCCAAATGCCAACAATGCTATCCCAATTGGAAAGACAATAGCTAGCGCAAATGATACCAATAGTAGAAAAACCGTCATTATACCTCCTGAAATACTCCCCAAAACTATGCCTGCTAATATTTCTCTTGGACGTCCTTTTAATATAATAAATAATGGAACAGTAAAAATTAAGGCTATAACCACTACAATAGTAATTACGTCACTTACAGAATGTCTTTGAAACGCCTCTTGTAATACGCTATATCCACTAGCAAGTTGCTCAAAAAAAGTCATATAGTATTTTCTTCAATTACAACCGTATTTGACCATTTGTCGTGCCAACCATTTGGGTTATTTGAGCCTAGAAAAGAAAGGGGATCAAAAGGAATAAGTCTTATAACAGATCTGGCAAGGATAGCATTAAAAGTTGGTTTTGTTCCATCAGCCATTACAACTTTTGTTTTAGTACACATCTTGCCAATTGTGCGACCTATATAAAATTCCATTAAAATATAATATGGTAATGCAACAGCTATCTTTAATACATTACTATTCAAAGGAATGATAAGTCCTATAAAGTAAGCTATGGCTAAAGTTATTATTGTATCTACAAAAGAATTTATAAGTCTTTTTGATGCTCGTGCAGAATTCATATGCTGATATTGAAATTATATAATTAAGACTATTTGATTTTCATATTACTGCTTGCAATCTTTATTTTCCAATTGGTCAGTAAAATACTCACTCACTCTTTTCGTATATTCATCTGGTTCATGCGCAAATGCATTCGCATGTTCTGCTTGTGGGACTTCCCATAGCTCACTGCCTTTTGCCGCAAGCTTCACGAGAAGTTCGCTTTGGCTGATCGGAATTCGAGCATCCGCTAATCCGTGAATAAAGAGAATCGGATAGGGAATATGTGTAACGCTGTCTTTTGGTTTTAACGAAGATAAGTTAATGCCATACTGAATTTTTGCAGCACCATATAAACCAGGAATAAAAAGTGGAATGCTCCAATGAGGAAGCGGGGAAGTTCGAGCAACTTCACTCGTTAATAAGTCCGCGATATCCGCATAAGAACTGTCTGCAACAATTGCTTGAATATGTGGTTCATCTGGTGCAGTTAATAAAGTTGTCGCTGCTCCCATTGAAGCGCCTAATACGCCAATGCACTGCGGAACTGGCTTATTTGCATATAAATAATTCACTGCACCTTGTAAATCAGATTGTTCAAAATATCCTCCAGAAGTAATAGTTCCTGTCGATTTTCCTTGATGGCGCCAATCAAACATCAATATATTAAATCCCTTATGGACAAGGCGCGAAGCTAGATCAACGCGCTGCAAATTAGCTCGCGTATCGCCAATGCCATTAACAATAATAAGCGTGCGTGTATTGCCAAGCTGATGCAAGTACCATCCGCTCAATGTTTCTTTTTTGTCTTGAGATAGGAAAGTAACATCCTCGAAGGCAATACCATATTGCGCAGGAGTTTCATTGCTCATTTTCTGCGCAGGATGCGTTAAAGCATGTGCCATCTTTGTGACTACGTATCCGTAGCAGATGATAGCTGCAATAATAAAAATAATTACAAAATACTTTAGGATTCTAAAAAGAAGTAGCTTCATGTGTATAAGTAGTATATTTCATTATGATAGTATGAAGAAGTCATGAAGGAAATAAATCGGTTGCAAACAATGTTAGGGATAGTTGGAATTGTAATTATAGTTTTAATTGCTGCTTATTTTACGAATTATCTTGGAACGCGAGTATTGAGTAAAAATAGCGCTCGAACCGCGGTGCATCAGGGAGATAAGGTTGCCATTCAGTTTTCGAATGTTCCCAATATCCGAAAATTAGAAATTTGCACAGACAAGATAACAAACTGTGCAACGTTGCAGGCAACGGTAAATGCTCACGCAACTCGAGCATCAATTACAGTTCCAATTAAGTTTCCATTAGGAAAGGCTGTTGTATTAGTACGAACTCGGGATGATAATTGGCAATTATTACCTTCATCACCAAGCGATGAGAAAATTCCATTGCTTATTATTGCTGCTAAGAAGCCAACCCCTACTCCCGTGGCTCAAGAACAAGGTTCAGGCGGATCTGGCGGCGGTGGAGGCGGCGGAAATGGTGGCGGAGGGAGCAGCAATGATAACGCTAGTACTACATCGGATAACTCGTATCCACCATTCTCTCAAAGTTATACAAGCGATGGTCGTACAATGACTATTCAAGTTGATCATAGTGAATTATATGCTAATCAAACAGATCACGTCACGGTGACATATGCATTAAATGAATGGCCAGGGACCTATCAGGGGAATATGCAAGTGTTTATTCAATCACCGGATGTTAGCAACTTTTCTCCAAGTATTTCAGATCAACGATTCTGGGATGAAGTAAATCCTAAAGGGACTACAATGTTAGTCTGGCCATATAGTATTCCAAATGGGCAATCCTCTTCATTCTCATTTGATGTAAAAGTACCTCCTGTTGGTTATAAAAGCCGTAATTCATTGGAAATTGTATCACAGCTCACTGATACCTATGGACCACTTTATTTGAACTGGGACGGAACTGCAACACAGGGGAATTTGAATCTTAGTAGAACATTCACTGTAACATTACCAATTCATTAAAATAGGACTTTATGATTATTCAAAAATATATACCATTGTTGATTCTGAATATTACTGTAGCAATATTCTTTTTTGGCACACCTAGTGCATATGCTTCCGATAAGATAAAGGATCATTCGAAAACTCCACGAGTATTAGGCGCCGTATCAAATGATGCATTTAAGTTGGAAATTTCAGATGGTCGCACTGAAGCAGCTCCAGGAGAAATACTGACCGAAAAATTGACGATCCGAAATATTTTATATGGAGATCAAATTGCTCTTACAACAGATGCTTCCGCAGAGGCTCGCAACATTGATGTTTCTGAAATTTCGGATCATGGAAAGTTGATTCGCTTTCCTGGAGAAGCAAAAGGAGGGGAAATCGATTGGGATGGAAAAGAATTTTTGTTTAATGTGCCTCGAGTATTTACATTCAAAGTCAAAGTTCCTGACAAAAATTTTGGTAGCCAGTTTTGTACAAAAGGCACGGTTCTTGCAACGCATGGGTTGAATCTTCTTGTATTGACAGATGAGGATTGTACAAAAGTTAATCCAAAATTAGTTGTAAAGAAAAGTGCAGTTGCAGCGCCAGTGAAAAAACCTGCACCAAAAATTACTAGTAAAGATTTTAGAATTCTTGCCCCAGATTCATTGAATACTGATCGCGCAGACCAAGAAATTGATTGGTATGTTTCAAGTGCTGTTCAGAAAAAATACCCCGGAGTAAAAATCGAACTATGCCCAGGTAGCGATTTTAAAAACTGCGTACTTCTTGAAGCAGTTGCGAATAATGATGGAAGTCAAATTATAAATATGCCCCCTGTGCCCCGAATTGGAAAATGGTATCTGCATCTTATTGCCCGAGATGGGGGAGATAATTTAATTACAAGCGTTCAAACGTCAAAGCGGATTGAATTGCATCAGTAATACTTTTACACAGGGCGTATTAATTTAAACGTGATACATTATCTCTATGAAGCGAATTATTTGGACAGTAGTGGGGGGTGTGTTAGTTGCTCTGGTGCCTGTGCTTGCGAACGCTGCTACAAAATTTGACGATGTTTGCTATGGGGATGTGCAAGTGCCAGAGACTGTGCATGTAGGAGAAAAATTTAAAGCAATTGTTGAGTTTCGAAACACTGGCAGCGCTTGGATAAAAGCGCAACATTTTGCTCTTGGTTCTCAAGAACCCCAAGATAATACTATTTGGGGGCTTGGACGAGTTAATATGACAGCGCCAGTTATTTATAACAACCGTTTAACATCGTTTACATTTTATCCAACAGCTCCCAAAAAACCTGGCTCGTACTCGTTTTCATGGCAGATGCTTCAAGAGCGCGTTGGCTGGTTTGGAAAGATATGCAGGCCAGCGCACCCAATAGAAGTTCTAGGAAAAACTGCTCCTACACAACTAACTTGTGATCCTAGCATTTTGCCACCAGGGGCTAGTCCTCTTCCATCGCCCGCGCCTTCTCAAGTGATTGTTCCCGATGGACTCAAATTTATTGATATACATGCACGCTTATCAATAGGAAGTAGCAGCATTCCTATTAATGGAGCGACTGTTACGTGGTCCACTAATCAAGGTTCTCATTTGATATCTCCTATTAGTGCTATAACTAAAAAGGTTGGAGATCTGTTTGGAATGGCAACTACCAAGTACACTCTTAACCTTACTAAGCCACAAGTAAATGTAATAACAGCTCATTTTAATCCTCAAACGATAAATGGAACTCAATTTCAGGCCTCAACATGTTCTGTTACAGTTGTCCCAGTTTCTCTACTAGCAACGCCCACACCTACTTCTACATCTACCCCAATGCCTACTCCTATTATTTCACCTTTTCCAACCCCTAGCTCCTCAGCTGAATTCACCGCAACTATTACTCGACCTGTTACAGATGCTCAATTTACGCCAGGACAGAAAGTAACAGTTACGGTTATGGGAAAAGGAAGTCCTGTATGCGGAACATGGAAACTTTATGGTCCTGATGGCCAACCAAGAATTCTTACCGCAAATGATTTTGCGGAAGGGAAGCTGCCAGGAAATCTTAAATCCTGCCAAACTGACCCTTATAATACGCCCCCTTATTAATACAGTCTATGGAACCTATTACTACTCAAGACCCCACGCTCGCTCAACCTTCTTCAAATAAGAAAATGATATGGATGGTTGTCGGATCTATCGTGTTGATAATACTTATTATAGTGTTTGTGAGCATGTATGGAGGTCTGATAAAAACTCAGACAAATGGTTCTAGTCAATATTCTGAAACTGGAAACTTAAAAACAGATAGTCTTGCTTCAGGGCAATATAGGTTGGATTTCCTAGGGGAAAATTCGGCAGGTGTCAACGCTACGTCATCTACCACATTCAATATTCTTGGAACAAATATTCCTCCGTACTAAAAATTGGTTTTTTGTTGGGGTTGTATGCGTGAGTATTGTACTGCACGGATTGTTTGCTTGGCATCAGCCATTTACGAATGATGAGGGAGCGTATTTATATGATGCGCGAACAATTCTTGTAGGAAAGATCCCCGGTGGTGATGTTCTTACGAAAACTCCAGTAAGTGTTTTACTGTTTTCTGCCAGCGAATACATTACACATCATTCTCTGTTTGCTGCTCGAGGGGTGAATATTCTTGCGAGTTTAGTAAGTGCGATCCCTCTTTTCTTATTCGTGAAGTCAGTTGCAAATAAAAAAGCGGCACGTTACACCGCTATTTTTTGGTTGGTAGGTCCTGGCCCAATTATTTTTTATTCCCTAGGCCATACTCAAGCAATTGCCAGTTTATGTTCTATCATTTCATTGTTATTTTGGACATGGGGAATACAACATAAAAAGAAAGCAACTTTGTATCTACTATGGGCGGGCATATTCTTTGCGCTTGCATTTGCAACAAGGAAAACTGCAATCGCACTTATTGCGCCGTATATAGTAATTTTTTTATTACATCGGGCTAATACAATCTCTTTAAAAAAAATAAATTTGGTCTGGATTACTGGGGTGTGCCTACCTCTTATTTTATGCATACTTAGTGTTGCTGCTTTATATGGAGTACAGGGAGTTGGGCAATTAGTAGGATTAAGCTACGGAGTTATTCTCTCTCGAAGTATTCTCGATCATGCAAGTATTGTCCCTTGGGCAGAAGATATTAGGAATGTATACAATACGACTTTGCGAATAGGAACAATGTACGGTATAGCATTTTTTATTACGATAGGATTGCTTGGCCATAGTATTGCACGCCGAATTGGAATATTTTATGCGCGCATTATATGGGCTCTGCTTGCTGGTATTTCGATAGCACTAGCAATACATATGTCTGCATGGATTGTATTTGCAGGCGTAGCAGTATATTGGATTTTTTGGCCGCCACACATCAATTCTTCTCTAAAAAAATTTCTCATTCCCATAAGTTACATTATTGCTCTTGCGATGTTGTATGCTCGTTGGCCTGTGCTGCTTGTAGAATATGGAGGAGATTTTCTTATTCCGACTACGATGATCTGCGCCTTTGTACTTTCTTCGTTGAAAATAAATATACTATCCAAAAATATACTATTTCTTTTATTTCTCTACGCGAGCGCAGTGAGCATGCTCCGCGTATGGCAATTTCCATGGACAGGAATGTTTACTCGTGAGGCAATATATCAAGCAGCGCATGTGTTAGAACAAACCGTTCCCATGAGCGAACCCATTTTTACAGCGGCAGTTATTATTCCGTATGTATCAGGGCACGAAGTAGTTTTGAACATTGCTCATCCGCAATGGTATACATATAGCTTTATGTCTGACCAAGATAAGAATGTTTTTCTACCGCCTATAACAAGTGTTCGTGACATAATTGCAAATAAAGTGAAGTGGGCAATAGATGAACAGCTAACACAGTATTCGTATCCTGATATTCCAAAAAATTCTTGGAACTTGATTCAAATAATTCCGAATATGACGGGGTATAGAAATAATCCGATCAAGATATATGCGATATCCACAAAAACTTGACTTTATATAATAATTAGTTATAATATAAAGTTCTGCTTTTACCCGCACATTTCACCCAAAACAAAAGGAATAACGTGATGCATGCACTTTCAGAGTACTCGGATTTGCTGAGAGCGGTAATAATTCAAGCCCAAGAAATGATACGATGTTTGCCCAATGAAATACGAGGGCACGGAGAAGAAATTCTCATGTTTTTAAAAAAACATGCTTGTTACGGTTTTCCATCTGATAAGGCCCCCGGGTTTGGTATTGGTCCATGGATTTGGAAACAAGGGGCGCCCGCAAAACAATCTGATGGAATTACCATTATCCCGTGCTTTAGTGATGATAAGTCACCTGATCCGTCCAAGGCAACTGAGAAAGATATTTTACCAGGGAGGATTTTCTATACCGACCAAGCGATAATTCTATATGATATTGATCGGTGGACCAATATAGAAATGGCCATAACGTTACTTCATGAGGCAAGACATACTCGCCACCGTCTTGGAGGCAAGCTTGCAAGTCTTCCGCCGCTTGATAAAGAAGAATTTCATGAAGGTAATACGTGGCTTTTTATGCTGGCCTTGCTCAACGCTTGGGGAAAAGAAAACTGGCGCGATGCAGTCAAGCAGGAAGTTGCCTGGCTTGGAAAGCAGCTGCTTCACGGTAGTGATTCTTCTAAAATTATGTATCATCAGAGTAGTAATGATTGGCCAGGGCTGAGCCTAGTGTTTGGCGAGGCTAAGCATAATAATGCCGGAACGCTTAGAAGAAAACTCGTTTCACTGCAGGCAAACATGGACTATTGGTCTGATCGTTTTGGATCACTATCTCCTGAACAAGTTTGTCATACAATAATGGTTGGTCATTTTTACAAGTGAGAAACACAACGCTCGTGTCCGTTTGGATGCGAGCGTTTTTTCATGCATATATTATCTTCATGAAGAAAAGATGAAGTTGTGCTATTATTATTTCTAATGACGTATATACGCATCACTATCTTACAAGGAGGTGAGTGGATATGCTGAAAAAAACGGCTACTATATTCGGCTGGGTGCTTATTGCTCTTGGAGTATTAGGATTTGTTCCTGGAATTACTTCAAACGGGCATTTGCTTGGAATTTTTGACGTAAATATGGCACACAATCTTGTGCATCTTATTTCAGGTCTTGCAGCATTATACCTAGCGAGCCAAGGAGAAGCGCAGGCACAAATGTTCTTCAAGGTATTTGGAGTAATATACTTGGTTGTTGCAGTACTTGGATTCTTTGGAGGTGACATGCCAGTGCTTGGATTTATTTCCAACAACAGTGCTGATACATGGCTCCATGTTGTTATTGCTCTTCTATCGCTGTACCTTGGATTTGGTACGAAGAAAGAAAGCTCAATGCAAGCAGCGTAAGAGTGTAATAATTTCCTCCCCTCATATGAGGGGAGGCGTGGTGGGGTCATACTATATCGCGGCGTACCCCCTCCTGCTCCCCCTTATACAAGGGGGAGAAATTATTTCCCTTGTTTGCTTAGAATAATCACCGTAAACTTATCTATAGAGAGATATTTTTATTTTTTCTTTTTTTACACGGTATGCCATTCACGCTTCCAAAACTTCCATATGAATTTAATGCTCTCGAGCCGCACATTGATGCGAAAACAATGGAGATTCATTATACCAAGCATCATCAGGCCTATCTCGATAAACTGAATGCTGCTATCGAAAAACATCCTGAACTATCAGAAAAAAGTATTGAAGATTTGTTACAGGATTTGAATGCGATTCCAGAAGATATCCGCATGGCTGTTCAAAATAACGGGGGCGGATTTTATAACCACACGCTCTTTTGGGAAAATATGACCCCTGAGTATAAAGAGCCGACAGAAAAAATTGCGGAAGCAATTCATGTTACATTTGGAAGCATTGATGATTTTAAAACGCAATTTTCTGATGCGGCTGCAACTCGATTTGGCAGTGGGTGGGTGTGGCTTGTAAAAGATGTAGATAACAATCTTTGTATAGTCAGTACTGCAAATCAGGATTCGCCAATTTCAGATTGTAAAAAAATATTGCTTGGACTGGATGTATGGGAACATGCCTACTACTTGAACTATCAAAATCGCCGACCAGATTACATTGCCGCATGGTGGAATGTGGTGAACTGGGCAGAGGTTGAAAAGCGATATCTAGCTAATTAGATTTTAGATTTCCCCCCTTGGATAAGGGGGAGCGAGAGGGGTAGTTCGTACCAAATCGACCCCTCCGTGCCTCCCCTCATATGAGGGGAGGAAATTCTCGCTTACTCCCGTCTCATTAAAATTTCCGTAGCTTTCCGCACGTCTTTTTTTATTGCATCTATAAGCTCTTCGGAAGAATCAAATTTCTGAACATCGCGAATTTTTTCTATGACGGAAAACTGTATTTTTTCGTCGTATAAATTCCTTGCAGGAAAATTAATAATATGAAGTTCTATGGAAGACGATGCTCCTGAAAACGTCGGGCGCGGGCCAACATGGAGGGCGCCCGCATAGAGAGTAGGGTCATTTTCGATCGTCGCTCGTGCCGCAAAGACGCCTTCTTCTAGTTTTGTTGAGCTATCTTCAAGCTTAATATTTGCAGTAGGGAATCCGAGCGATGTACCGCGCTGATCGCCTTGATGCACAATTCCAGAATGCCATAAGCTGCGAGTATGTTTATCCGTTTCTATATTTAGTTCATCGCCAATATTGCGAATTCCAAGAGTCGTGTGTGAAAGCGTGTAGGGCATGAGCGATACGGTGAAGAAGTCATCGCCAACATCGACTACTGTCAAGCTTATGCCGTCAAGAGCGATAGAGCCTTTTTGAGTAATATGTTTTAAAAGTTCTTGCGGTGGCATCAACGTAAATATGCGATCATCACCTATGGCGGTAATTTTGGAAAGAGTGCATACGCCATCTACATGCCCTTGAACGATATGCCCGTGCATGCGCTCGCCTGATGCGACAGGCAATTCGAGATTCACAATATCATTTTCTTTGCAATCTTTAAGAGTCGTTTTATTCAGCGTTTCTTGCATGAGCCGCGCTGTCCATGTTGTATCCGTATGATTAAGTACGGTGAGGCACACGCCGTTCACTGCAACGCTGTCGCCTTCATGTAAGCTAGGAGACAGATCAGAAGCAATTTCAAGCAATACAGCCCCCGATGATTCTGCTGAGATAGTTGAAACGGTACCCTGATTTCGAATAATTCCGGTAAACATGCAACATACGGTATAGTATTTACATGGATATTCAAAGTTTATTATTTCTAGCAATCGCCATGTGCTTAGGAGGCGGGACGGTTTGGCTCATAACGAGGAAAAAATCAGAGATTGACCCTATGCAGGTGCAAATGCTGGAACAAATGGCCCGTATGCAGGAGCAAATTGATCGCAGATTATCAGATCATGCGCGCGCAGCGAGCTCTGCCGAGCAAACAGTGAGGTCAGTAAGTATCGGCTTAGGTAAACTGGAGCAGGCAACTGCAACATTACAGCAAACGAGCAATGAAATCGTTTCCTTCCAGCATCTCCTTAAAGCTCCAAAGATTCGTGGAAGTTTTGGAGAAGTGTTATTAGGCAATTTATTAGCAGACGTGCTTCCGCAAGAACGGTATGAATTGCAATATGCCTATGCAGATAGCAGGGAAATAGCAGACGCAATTATCCGATTGCAAGACGGATACATTGTTGCAATCGATGCGAAGTTCCCCTTTGCAAATTATGAAGCATTTATGAAAGAGCGTGATGCTGATGCAAGAAATAGTTTGCGCAAAGTATTTATTCGCGATGTAAAAAAACATATTTCTGACATTTCTCAAAAATATATTTCATCGCACGAAAAAACATTAGACTATGCGTTTATGTACATTCCTATTGAAGGAGTGTATTACGAAACGATGGTGCATGATGAAGATGGCTCGTCGTTGTGGGAATTTTGTTTGGCAAATAAAGTAGTGCCGGTATCCCCGAATAGTTTCTTGGCATATTTGCAGACAGTATTAGTCGGCTTACGCGGTATGAAGATAGAACAAAAAACCCAAGAAATTTTGCAGTATATTGGGACGCTCCGGCAGGATTTCGGAAAATTCTCAGAAGATTTTGTAACGGTAGGCAAGCACCTAAGCAATGCAAAAACGAAGTACGATGACTCAAACAGGCGATTAGACAAACTATCTAACAGATTTGAACAAATCGACGGCGGAGAAGAGACCATCCAATTACAATAGAAAAACGGCTTAATATAGGCATTAATTTACTCTAATATTGACAAAATAGTAAATTAGGAGTATATTGATCTAAGTAAGTGATTCCCGCCCTTTTTAGTTTCAAGAAGAAAGTAGATTATGAAGACTCGCGAAATGTTGGTTATCGCCGTGTTGATTTTGGTTGTTGGTTTCGGTGTTGGACGATGGTCCACGAGCTCACCCTCGCCGAATTCGCAAGATCAGAAGATCGCGGAGATCTTCAAGCTTATCAAAGAGACGCGGCGAGACCAAGCTCAGTTCGAAAGGAAGATGGAGCCATTATTGATTGAGATCGAGGCGCAGAGACTAGATGAGATTCGTCGCAACTCGATCAACGTGCTGATGTGGCCATCGGGAGAAATGCAGATCCAACCGACTGATCCGCAAAACCGAAAGCTTGATAAGCTTTGGGACCAAGTCCGATAAACAACGTTCTTTCAACCAACTAAGGCATCGGCACAAAAAGGAATTCGCTGATCGCAATACAATCACTTAGTGGCAACCCAGCACGACCCAAGGATTTATTCCAAGGGTCGTTTTCTTTTTTGACTTAAAATGAATAATTACGATACTCTGTAGTTGGCGTTGAAAAGGCTTCATTGAAAACCCAAAAAGGACACCTATTATGGGAAAACCGCATGAACACGCTGAAAGCAGTGCAAAGAAGTTCGGTGGTGAGGCAAAGGATTATCTTGAAATTCATAAATTAATCGATTCGAGTAGAGATGCGTTCGGAGATGTTCGTCATCGTATGGCAACGCATACGTCTTGGTTCATTAATGTAATTCTTCCAAGAATTTTTGGTGAAACAATTGAAAACTCTGCACACAATGATGTTTCAGTACGATTGATCGGGGAATGGCATGTATTGGAAGATTTTGAAGGGGAATTTATTCCAACACTTCAAGACTTTGCGGAAGAGATTGAAATGAAGGCTTGGATGGATAACGCTCGTGGTGGAGCTGTTCCGCCGAGTAGGAAGAAAATACCCAGCGAATTGAATTTTCCAGAATATGATTTGGACGATAGTAGTCCGTGCGGTCCTCCTGGGGTTCTCGATTAATTCTGTGTACCCCAACACAGCCCAAGGATTTTTTCCGAGGGCTGTTTTTTTATCCGTTATTGACGGATATTCTTATTGTTTCATACTTATTATAGGTCTGAGTTTCCGGTTCTTTTCAGGAGGAAAAAATTGTGCCATATCTCACTATTGAGTCTGCGAGTCCCAAAATTGCGAGCTTGATGCGTCAAATATGAATTCTCTTTGTACATACTATGGGAGTTCGAAAGGATTTAGAACCTAGTACAGAACAACGGGAGGAAACTATACTTAGGGGCTTGGAAGAAGTACAACGGATCTTTGATAATCGCAGATCTATGGCTCGTAAAACGTAACATTTTTTGGAGAACGTCATGTTGAGCTTGAAGGTAAAGGGATTGCTAGTCGTATTCTCGGGCGCTGCTTTTCTGGGCGGAGTATATGCTTTGGTCGTCGATGGCCTCGGAAATGCTGAAACTCTTGCGGCATTCGGCATTGAAGTGTTTCGTTGGATTCAGAGTGTGAATACTAGCCGAATGGAGTGAGTCGCATTGCTTACACAAAAACTTTAATAAGCCGTTGAGAGTTTCTCAACGGCATTTTTTATTTTGATTTTTCTTCGTATCTTCTTATAACTCCGCGGACGATGCCTTGGATGGTCGGATTTTTTACGTAGAGGGGTTTCATCTTTTTATTTGCTGGCTGCAATCGGATCCGTGTTTTTTCTCGGTAGTATCGTTTCAGCGTTGCATTTTCATTGTCTACTAATGCGACTACTACGTCGCCATTTTTAGGATAAAAATTTCGTTCAATAATAACGTAGTCGCCATTTAAAATTCCATCGTCGATCATTGATTCTCCGCGCACGCGCAGCGCATAGCAATTTAAGTTTGGTAATAGCTCTAATGGAACCGTTATCACTTCACGCTCTTCTATTGCTTCTATAGGAGAACCTGCTGCGATTAATCCAATTAAGGGAATCTCAATTCCTTTTGTAAAAATATTAGACTTGTTGGTAAGCTCAACGGATCGCATTTCTCCGTTTCTGATTTTTAAATAACCTTTTTCTTTTAATTGCTGCACATGTGCATATGCCGTAGCAGGCGATTTAATCCCCATTGCCTTCATAATATCTCTGTAGCTTGGGGCGTAATTATGACTTCCTAAAAAATTTCGTATTGCATCGAGCGCTTCGCTTTGTTTTTTACTAAGATCACTTAAGGGCATGCGAACAGTATACCAACAAACAGAAAGAAAAAGGCGACTGTTTATCCACATATGATCTTGGAAAATTCTCAAAAGCAGGTAGTATAGTGCGTATGCGAGTGGTTTTAGATACCAACGTTCTTATTGACGGCTTTAATGATGATTTTTGCTCCGAAGCGAAGCTTATTGATGCTGTCATGAGCGGAGAAGTAACTGCAGTAGCAACAAGCAAGATGGTAAATGAATACCGTCTCATTTTACGACGCTTAATTGATGACAGCGAATATCGTACGAAGCTTGAGAACTTTTTTGCAATGCTTGAAGATGTCGATGGTGAATATGTTGATGCCGTCATTGATGACGAGGAAGATCTGAAGTTCTTAGAAGCTGCCGTGGGCGGGGAAGTAGAAGTAGTGGTAACAAGTGATAAGCACTTGCTTGATGTTGGGGAAGTAGATGGCGTTCATATTATTACTCCCGATGAAGCCTGGAGAAGAGTGGAAGACGAAACCGGAGGGGCTCAAGAATGGCAGAACCTTGTTCGCGGATGGGGAATCAATTCTCACGATAAAGAAGCCTAGTGTGAAATTCATCAATACCGTGAAGATAGTTTGTATGCTTACTACAGTAGGCGTATTTCCGTATTCAGTTGGGGCTGCTCCTACGACTATTGATTACAGCAACCAGATATCAGAAAAGCAGCAAGAAATTGATGCGTTAAATAAAAAAATTAATGACTTGTCCCATAAGCGATCGCAAACTGCCAGCGAGGCGGAACAAATCGCCATCACTTTGGAACAATTAAAAGCAGATTTATTGCGCGCGAATGCACAATTGTCTAAAACGCAAGCAACGATTACTGATGTGAAAGCAAAAAGCCAAGATACGAGTACAAAAGTAAAGGATTTAGAAAGCAGTATTGATGAAAAGAAAAAAGAATTAGATTCTCTGGTTCGTCAGTTATATGAATTTGAACAAGTATCATTGGTGCAGGTATTTTTCGATTCTCAAAGCTTGAGCGATGTCATGAGTCAGCGAGATGCATATAAATCATTGCAAGAACGCGCAGTCGGATTGCTTACGGATATGCATCAAAAAGAAGCCGAGCTTGTGGATCAGAAAAATACGCTTGATCAGCAAGCAAGCGATTTAACCCAATTGCAAGTATTGCAAGATGCACAGGCTCAAGATTTAGCAGATAAAAAAAGTGCTCAAAAACAATTTTTACAACAGAAGCAGCAAGAACAGGCTCAATATGAAAGTTTGATTGCAGAAGCTCAGCAGGCTCGCGACGAAATTAAACGACAAGTATTCACATTGCAAAATGGAAATATAAAAATTTCTCTTTCCACTGCAAATGATATGGCAAGATTTGCAGGAAAGGTAACCGGTGTTCGCCCCGCGCTCATTATGGCAGTGCTTAAAGTAGAATCGGGAGTTGGCTCGAATTTAGGGTCAGGATCATTCCCTGCAAATATGCCACTTATTAGAAATCAGGAAGCATTTTTACGTATTACCAAAGCGTTAGGAATAGATCCGTATAAAGCTCCACTTTCGCGCGCTGGGGCAATGGGCCCTGCTCAAATTATGCCTACCACATGGGAAGGGATGGCGCCTCGCATTCAACAGCTTATGAATAAGCCAAGTGTGAATCCATACGAATTGTCTGATGCATTTGTGGCAACTGGTATATTTTTGGCAGATAGAGGAGCTCAAGACCCTGCCCAAGAAGCAGAAGCGCTGCAAAAATACGTAGGGGGAATATATTGGCAAGGACAATCATGGTACAGCGATAAAGTTCTTGCAGTTGCAAAAGAATATGCAAACGAAGGGCTATAAACTTATAGCGCTAAGCGTTCTGGCAAATATTATTTTGTGGATTCTTGTATTTCTTACATTTCCGAAGCATGATCCCTCTGCCATTTTGCACTATACCGCGGGGGTAGGGGTTGACTTTGTAGGAAGTGGATGGCAGATTTTTATATTGCCAAGCATTGGGCTTGCAATACTTATCTTGAATGCGCTCCTTGCGCAATTGGTTAAATCAGCAAGTATTGCAGCGTATTGGATATTTTGGGCGAGTTTGCCGATTATTGAGGTATTATTAATTGGGACCTATATCATACTCCTGCGATTAAATTCGTAATATTTCTATGAATCAAATCGTATTTGAATTAGATGCGCGCTCAATGCGTCAACGATTTTGGCAGTTACTGCCAGGGATACTTTCCTGGACAACGCTTATTGGCCTCGGTATTCTCGCGTTCGTTATTCCATTTTGGATTGCAATTTTTGTTATCGCATATGACGTATATCTCTTGGTTCGTATTGTGTATATGTCAGTGCATTTATTATTTGCATATAAGAGATTAAAAGAATTTGAACATGTTTCATGGATTGATAAGCTGAACCATAAAAAAGCAGCTATTAATTGGAAAAAAATTCACCATATTATTGTGATTCCTACATACGATGAGTCGATTCATGTGCTTCGCACATCTCTTCAATCGCTTGCGAAGACAAGTTTTCCGCACGATCGAATGCACGTTGTGATCGGATTTGAGGAGCGTGCGGGAGAGCAGGCAAAAAAACGCGCTCATTCATTACAAAAAGAGTTTGGTTCTGAATTTGGGACATTTCTTACAACGTTTCATCCTGATGGTATCGAAGGAGAAAAAAGAGTAAAAAGCGCGAATGCTACCTGGGCAGTGCAGCACATGGAGGAGGCGTTAAAGAAATATAAGATATCAGAAAAACATATTCTGGTGAGCAACTTTGACAGCGACACTGTTGTATCTCCAGAATATTTTGCGTATCTCACGTATGCATTTATTACGGAGAAAGACCCATACCATGCAAGCTATCAACCGATCCCTGTATATAATAATAATTTGTGGGATGCACCATCATTCTCAAGAGTTATTGCGATGGGTTCTACCTTTTGGCAAATGATTGAATCAACTAGGCCAGAGCGACTGGTGACGTTTTCAAGTCATTCCATGACGCTTGTGGCCTTGCATGATGTAGGATACTGGCAAAGAAATGTAATTTCTGAAGACTCGCGTATATTTTGGCAGTGCTTGCTTCGATATAATGGAAGATATCGTACCGTTCCGTTATATATTACTGTTTCTATGGATGCTGCACTTGCGCCATCATGGTGGCAAACATTAATGAATCAATATAAACAGAAGCGAAGATGGGCATGGGGGATTGAGAACTTTCCCTATTTAATGGAAGGGTTTATAAAAAACAAAAAGATTCCCATGAAAACAAAATGGACGTACACCTGGCGTACGCTCGAAGGGCATTATTCCTGGGCGACGTCTGCAATTATTGTTGCGGTACTCGGGTGGTTGCCAGTCTTTTTTGGAAATACCAGCTTTCATGAAACATTTTTATCGTATAGCTT
>DATIIA010000091.1:0-10452 GCA_035480115.1 Candidatus Anderseniibacteriota bacterium
CACGAAGCTTCAAAACATCCCGAAGATCTACACCCGCTTTCTCAAAAATCCGATATGATATTTCCTTGGGTAAGTCCAAGCTTTTTTCACACCTTTCGCAACTCCAATATTGAGTGGTGCAAAACCTCAGCGCTTCAGACAACCACCACGCTCGAGTACAATTCCCCTTTGTCGGGATTGCCCAATCATCGGGAACAAATTCGCTTAAAGTTGCCTCAGTTTGACTCAATAGAACTCTGATCGAAGAAATAATTTCGATCCGTAAATCCGAAATCTCCCGACCACCCAATTCTTTTCTGCGATTTTTCATTACATCGACAATCTCTTGGAACTGCATGAATTCCCTTTCTTTGTTATTTCAGCAAATGAACACGCACGCTACTTCACGAGTACCGTGCTCCGACATACAAAATAGATCCTTATGATCATTTTGTCAATAATTTTTTCCCTTCAATACCAATAATAATGGCTACTAATATACTGATACCTCCTGCGATTAAAGCGGGCCAAATAAACCCTTGTACGTGCGCTAACGCAAAGAAAATACTGAAAATTCCGCCAATAATTCCTACCAGCCCCAGAACTCCGCTAATAATAAATAAGCCTATAGCAATACCAATAGCACGTAAGCGCTCACCAATTTTGCGCTGAGCTATGATTTGCGAAGCCGCGGCAGCAACTACCATTTTTCGAAATAACATCATTATTTTTTCTTGGTTTGAGAAATAATAACTCCTAAAATGAGCCCAATGACAGATGCACCAGCAATAACAGCCCATGGGTTGCTTCGTACGAACTCATCAGCCTGCTTCACATGCTTTTTGACTTCACGAGAGGCCTGCTCCTTCATTTCTTGTACCTCTCCCATTGCTTGGTCCCGATAACCTTCTAAATGTTCTGTTGACATCGATGCCAATTCAGAAACTTGCTTGCCTAACTCTTGAAATTCTTTTTTAATTTCAACTATTTTGCTAGTAAATTCATCATTATTCATAGAATACATAGGTAAGAAATAATGTTCTTAAATTGTTCTTATATGTTTTACTATACCGATTTATATCATCCTTCGCAAGATAATTTATAATAAAAAACCCGGTACAGCATCCGTAGATACAGCCCGGGTTCACACGCAAAGTCGGTCGTCCTAATTTGCAAATGATATCGTTTTCTCTTCAATAAACATGTTGTCTTTAGGTAAAGAGAAAATAACGAGTTCGTCCCGCTTGGCTTTTGCCAGTCCCCCAAATGCATCGCTTACGGTATTACCCATTCCTGCCCGGAAATGAAATTGCCAAATCCAGGACAACGATTCATTTGCATTGACAAACTGAAATGCGGCTCGAATGTGTTGTAAAAATAATCCTACGGAATCCTCACAAGCCAGAGCACACACGATCCCATCACGAAAGTTTGTTTCCACTTCCACTTGAAGAACACTCCGAACATGCGATAATGCAGTTTGCATCATTGCAAAAGATCGCCTTTCAAAAGAGTGAATACGCAGTGCATCATGTTTTGCGGCCACTCTATCAGGCGCTCCATCCAAACATACAACAACCCAATGCGATGATGGATTGTTAGTCAAAGCAGGACGAACTTCTTCTTCAATGATGCGTTGAAGCCAATTACGATGCGGATTACTTGCCATCCAGGAAAGATACATAACAGGCCAATTCTCTGCATATTGCAAACAAGCTGACTGGCAGTACGTCAATTTAATCATTTTAAACTCCCTTAGGGGAAATTGTGAAAGGTCAACGCTGACCTTGTCCTGGGGTTAGAATACTTGAGATAATTTTGGCGTCAAGTAGTTACATTGCTTTCCCGTCATATGCCTCTTGAAGCTTGGCGATATCAAATTTCTTCATTTTAAGAAACGCCTGCGTTACTCGAGCGATCTTTTCTTGGTTCCCGCTTGCCATCATTTCATTCATTGCATTTGGAACAATCTGCCACGAAACACCGTATTTGTCTTTCAACCATCCGCATTGTTCCGATTCTGGAACTGCAGATAATTTTTCCCAGTAGTAATCAATCTGTTCTTGCGTATCGCAATGGACGATAAACGAAAACGCTTCGTTAAATGTAAATTCGTGTGGTCCGGAACTATCCATTGCCATCAAATTATAACCATCCAATGTAAAGCGAGAATGTTTAATAAATCCCTCGACATCTCCTTCTCCTTTTTCATATGGAACCATCATTTCAGTGTTTGAATTAGGAAATATACTCGTATAAAAATCTATCACTTCTTTTGTTTTACCTGCTCTACCTTTCGTGAACATTAAGAGAGGAGTAATTTTTTGCGTCATCTTATGATGTTCGCTCCATGATAGTTGCCACGATAATCCATATTTGTCTTGCAACCATCCATACTTATGCGCCCATGGATAGGTATTGTATGCCATGAGTGCTTTTCCGCCATCAATTAATGTATCCCAAGTTTTTTTAATATCTTCCTCATTATCAAACACAACAAATAACGATATCGAAGGATTGAGTTTAAAATATGGGCCTGCGCTAATCGCCATAAAATCTTGCCCTGCAAGTTGAAATGAAACAATATCAGAGTCCCCAGAAGGAGTATTACTAATAGTAGTACTACTTTTTATCCTTGAATCCGGAAATAGAGAAATATACAACTGCGCAGACTCTTTCGCTTGTGTATCAAACCAAAGATGGGGAGTTATATGAGACATCTTACTTACAGCTTAATTTGTTCCGCAATTGAAGAAACGCCAGGTAATTTTGTCCATTTGCCTTGCCATGCTCCAATAATTCCCATAATAGCAAGAACAAGCAACACGATATTCAATAACCAGCCAATAATCGGAATAAATCCGAAAATAAATGACCCTGCAAAGATAACTACGCCCTGCTTTGCATGAAATTGTATAAACTTATTATCTTTTTTTACGAGTAAAAATATAATGCTTAATATCCAAATATATGACAGCGCAGCCATCACATTATCAGATTTGTCGCTTTGAGTTGTAGTTGGTGTATCCATGTGTATAGCGTACCACTACTAGCTGTATTTATAAATGCTTTTCAACTCGCTTATCGGGTATAAACCACATCAGAGAAACAATAAGAATAAGAACATCAGATACGACAGGAACATAAAAACCTGCAATAACAGCCAATATATAACAAATAAGCGAAATAAAACCTTTCCTACTTTTATTAAGTTCCGCTATGAGCTCTTCCCTATTATCGGAATGATTGACAACAAGCGACTGTAAAACAGTATAGGAAAGAGCGGAGAGCAATAGAATTGCCGCATATACTACTGTTGGTGCAGTTCCTCCATGATTCGCACCGAGCCAACCAGTTCCAAACGGAATAAGAGATAGCCAAAACAGAAGATTAATATTCGCCCACATAATCCCCGCGCTCACATGTTTTGTCGCACGCAATAAATGATGATGATTATTCCAATACGTTCCAATTGTTTGAAAACTAATTGCGTATGCAATAAAAAGGGGAATCAACGGCTGAAGATCATGAAAATTCACACCTGTCGGGACTTTCAATTCCAGCACCGTAATCGTAATAATGATTGCCATGACCCCATCAGAAAACGCCTCCAATCGAGCTGGGGGAAGATCATTATGATTTGAAGTATTGTCGTGAGTAGTACGGAAGAACGTCATTTAGCGGAGCAAGTGGCTCAATGCTGCACCGAGATAATAGGGCCAAATAATAATCGCCAGAACGCCTTGCCCAAATGTGAGATGCAGAAAGCCAATCGTAAATAACCACCCAACAAACCACAAACCTCCTGATAAACTATGATTTTCGATTTTAATTTTATTCATAAGAAATAATAAGGTGAGCTATTATATAATTTTTTTACTGCGAAGCATCGTGTAGTAATTTCTCTTTTGAGACACTACTGCTCCAACCCCGACAAGCCCTACTACAATTTTTACAAGGGCTCCAATTATAGGAATAAATCCTATAACATAATACAGCACCAACCCTATAATAAGCGCCCATGCTGGTCCAACTTTCCATGCAGCTTTCCTACTTACGAACATACCAAGCGCAAGAAGGACAAATAATTTAGAGATATAAAGAATGGCAATATATCCAAAGAGAAGGGCGATAGCAATTGGGACTCCAACCCACGTGACAACCAATAAACCAATAAAAATGGGTGTTACGATTACGGCGACGATGCCGATGAGAAAATTCTGCCAAAATCTTTCAACTACAAGTTCGGATGTTTTTTGCGAATACACCGGAACCATAAATACGAGTATCAGCCCAATAATTCCTAGTGAGATAAAAGAGAATAGCGAAAAGAGTAAGCCTGCTCGCGCAAATTGCTCTGATACTTTTGAAACACTTGGAGCGGGTTGCGTAGCATGGAATGTTGTTGTACCCTCTACTGTTGCGCTCGACGTAAGATTTGCTGCCTCGCTGCTCCAGTAATCCACATTTCCATGAATCGTTGATGACGACATATCAAGCTTTCCGATTGCAGCTATCACATTTCCCAGAACATCGCTTTTGATCATTACGCTTCCTCCTACCAGCGTAAGATCTTTCACGCGGGTAAGTATTTGACTATTTCCCCCTACTACAACTGCATTGCCACTGATCACAGCGTCGCTATCTATAAAGAGGTTGCCACCAACAATACTTATATTTTTCTTTACATTTCCTTTTATAAGAATGGTTCCTCCTACTGCCCGGATATTCTGAGTAACAGTTCCCGTAACAGTAACCTGACCGCCTGCCACCAATAGATCTCCATTTATAGTACCAGTAACATCTACTTGACCACCTGCAATATACGCGTCGCCATTCACAGTGCCTCCCATTGTTACGCTATTCCCCGCTGCAAAATAATCGTGATTAATAACTTGGTCTTGAGATACGACTACCGATCGCTCGACATTATTGCCTTGTGCAAAGATGGCAGTAGGAACAATTGCTACTACTACGGCAAAAAACGACACTAATAAACGTTTTATAGAGATATTCATATAATCTTCATGCTACTCTCTTTCTGTAGAAAAAGAAGAAGCCACAAAGTATTCCTAACCCAAAGAAAAATAGAGGCTTAGTTAAAACTGAGGATGTGCGCGCTTGAACGAGAAATCCAGTTTCCTGATCTTTGCCCGAAGAATCAGCAAAGTGGAGGTCGATATCAAAATAATTTTCTTTATGAAAAGTATACGAAAAATCAAGCAGACCGTTTACGTCTGTATTGCTGGTTGTGCTATAGATTATTTTATCTTTTGTTTCATCTCCTAAAAACGTATCGGTAACCGTTAAGGTAACTGGTATATGAGATAACGGAAGATTTGTTTTTTGGTCAGTAAACACAAATGGCAAATGCACTTGTTCTCCAACAAACGGAGCTAACGGCGTCTGATTAAGAAATACTATTGTATTGCCAACAATTTTTTCTACGCCCCCGTGAGCAAATGCGAATATCGGAAACAGCAATCCGATCAATATATATACTATGCCGAGAACATAAGGTTTACTTTTCTGTAGTATTGCCATCGAAATGCTCAGAATCTGTTTCCGCATCTGCCTTAGTCTGATGAACAACGCCGTCGCGATGATGAGGCGGACTATATAATGTATAGAGCTTCATAGGTTCTGTCGTAGAAGCATTGATTATATTATGAGTCGTACCTGCCGGCACGATAATAACACTGCCTTCAGTAATAGAATGCTCGACTCCATCAAGAATAGCAGTGCCACTCCCTTTCTCGATCCGTAAAAATTGATCAACATCATGCACTTCTTGGCCAATATCTTCAGATGGCTTAAGCGCCATAATAGTTAACTGGCAATTTTTTGCTGTATACAGTACGCGCCGAAATGCATCATTTTGCATCGTTGCCTGTTCAATATTTTCTATATATCCTTTCATCTAATAAGTATACTGTATATATATGACTAACAACAAACTAAGCACTGGTACTGTACACAGGATCCCTTCTGATTTACGAAAAGTTCTGAATTCCGATCCGAAAGCACAAGCAGCATGGGAAAACATTACGCCACTTGCACGCAACGAATGGATTTGCTGGGTTGTTTCTGTGAAGAAACCGGAAACGAGAAAACAGCATGTACAGAGAGTTTGCACAGAACTGCTAGAAGGAATGCGCCGCCCTTGCTGTTGGGCCGGATGCCCGCATCGATAGGTTATTTACTAAAGAGTTTGGATACTTGTAATTTAATAACTCCGAATAAGTAAACAATCTCCAGAATACCCGCGGTATTTACAAAAAGAATTGTTATAAACCACCATTGCTGGCCTCTTCTTGCTGAATGCCATAGTGCAAGACTTTTCCAAAATAGACTCCACAGTACTAGTATAGGAAAAAGCGGAGATACGCTTAAAGAATAAAAATTCATCATACGAAAAGCTTAGTAATTACTACTCATCTTCTTACGCCATCCTACAAGCATTGGCAACAGGAACGTGAGTAGATAATACAAGTAGACGTCTAATTTATAGTATCCATCACTAGGCTTGAGAAATTTTACTAAAAAGACGTAATCGCAAACAATTGCAATCAACGTCCAAATAATTGCCAGTAAAAAATAATATTGCAGAGAATCCGCCTGAACTTTTTTCAATAACACCCACAGCGTAATAACAATTCCAATCGGCATTATCACCCAGCCTATTACGGAAGGTGAAACAAACGGAAAAAGAATAAACCCAAGAACATATCCAATAAACCACAATAAAAATCCCCATCCGAACGAATCTTTGAGTAACTGCGTATTCATGTACATATCATACACTAATTTTTACGCAGCAAATAAAAAAACAGCCGTCAGAAATAAATTCGTAGGCTGTAGCTCAAGTACTACCCTGCAGATGGCAGCTTCCATAAAAATTCATTCTTCCTATTTCTCATATCTTTCAAGTTGTGGGGGTAGGAGTAGATCCACAACCCACTCTCATCATGCTCCACACTCAAGAGTTGCACTCTTGTAGCGTGCTCAAACGGCTTCATCGCAACAATCAATCTCTCTCCTTTTGGCTGATCCTTGTATGCAGTCCGAAATTGCAACACCTCCTCCACATCGCAATACTCCAAACACGCATCATTCTGACCGATTGTAAATGTTTTTTCAAGTGAATAGCAGTCTTTTAAACATCCAAGGTCAAAATTAGAAACTGGAATAAACAAAACTTGTTTTTGTTTTTCCACTCGAGAGAACACAGCTTCAAGAAGAAAATCCCGTACGATGCTGCCAATGCGTATTCCTTGTCGTTCAAACATTTGAATATAGTCAACGCCAGTTCGCTGCCCGGGAAACACATCAATACTCCGCACGGCATCGAGTTGCAAACCTATTGCCATTATCCGCTCCTTTTGCAATGAACATTCGAAACACCAGAAATATTATATATACGCCAGTATTTTCTGCTTGTCTACTAATTCTTTTTTATATACACTTCACTAAGATGCACAAAAGAAAACAACTTCTCGCATCGTTTTCAAAACGACCCACCTCGTAAGGTGGGTCGTTTTTTGTACTTTCGCACATTCCAACTGAATAGAAGGAGATCGTATGTCAGCAATAGAGTTCGCCTCCGAGCCATTGCACTTGCAGCTGTTTAGGACAAGACGAGATTGGATCAATACCCATGTTTCGAATACAGCGTCCACGTCAATGGTCGTTTGCGCCCACTTAAATTCAGCATGCCTCGCAACTTCGTGGGTCACATGTACCTACTTACCAACCGACACACTCGAATATTCTGTGTTTGCAATCTGGGTAACAAATATAGAATGCATTTCAAGTAATCTCGTTCACGATCTGTGGCACTATAAGACTGAACAAAATGCGGATATTCAGATCGATAAGTTAATGATTGAAAAATCATGTGTGCAAATGCGCATCAATAAAGAATGGAAAATTTTTCCTCGTCCAACCTCTTAGCATCCTCCCCCGGGTATACTACTCGGGGATTTTCTATTTGATTTAATACTACCGCCGGTATAAGGTATCGCTTAGCATCAATTTCATTCGATGCGGGCAAAATCGCTGCCATAAAGCGTACTTTGAACATTGAAAAAGGAACACCGATGAAACCAATCATTCCGGAGCCAGGAGAAGATCTTCTGGGACTTGGAAAGCGGTGCAATGCAGTCTATGTTTGTCCGAAAACCGGTTCCGTACGCAAAGGGCCGCTGGTCGCGTATACAGGGAAAGACAGTAAGGGAAGGAATCTCTGCGGAGACATCTACTTCAATTTCCTGGAAATCGCACCTCATCCGCAAGCCGTAACGGTATTTGCAGATGCAGCGTGTCAGAAACTTCGTGATCAGGGGCTGCTCGATACATTTGATACCATTTGCGGTATTCCGCGTGGTGGTAAAGTATTTGGGGAAGAGCTCGCCCGAATCACAAACAAGAGGTTTATCCATCCGGAAAAAGCTCCAAAGCCAACTGAAGCAGGCAAAAAGCAGGAATATGCCTGGGATTTGTCTCAGTTCAAATGTGAAAATGGAGAACGGGTTGCCATTGCCGAAGATGTCTACCATAACTTCCAGAATACTGACAATACTCTGGCAGAAATTGCTTCGACTGGAGCGCATGTTGTGCTCCTTGTAGGAGCGCTCAATCGTTCGCCCATCTATGACACGACCTACAAGGGTCTACCCGTTATCGCCTCAATCCGCGAAGCATATCCCGAATATGAACAGGATGATCCCGCGGTTGCGGCTGACATTGCAGCCGGGAAACTCGAACTGGAAGTAAAGAAAAACTGGTCTCGACTCTGCGAAGCTATGCAACAGTAACTCTCAAACTATACCAATGTACTCCTCTGTCTATAGTTGCAGCTCGGTCACTTCGGTGATCGAGCTATTTTTCTTCCTCGTTCATTTTCTGAGCAGCCTCTGGTGTAGATACGGTTCTTCCCATCAGTAATAATTTGATAATTCCCATTGCAACAATCCAATACACCACCATTGCAAGCAATGTCGTCCACTCAAAGACACTTCCTTCAATACGAGTAATGCGAAATACACTCAAAAAAGGAGCAGCAAATATATACGTCACTCCATAGATAAAACTTGTAAATCCGGCAAGCGGATTTGCGCCCATAAGTTTTAATACAAAACGAAACGCTAACAGAACTTCAAGAATACTAAGCACATACCACACTATTTGCGTACCTCTATATAAAGGCCTTGTTGTTGGCGAGCTATATGACGAGTCCATATCTATTTACAACCATACCTTTACTAACACAACATGGCTATAGAATTTATTTTGCCAATACTAACACCTGCTACGCGAAGAAACTTGCGAGCAACGCAATAATCAAAACCGACACTAAATTGGAAAGACTATCTGAAAAGAATTTTTTCCATGCGAGCTTTCTATCACAATTACTCCACAAAATTCCCTGGCCAATAATCGGCACCATAAAGGCTAACCAATTAAATGCTATAAATCCGATAGCCATTCCTGCTGGCACACGATTCTGAATGCTCAACGTTACAATAAACACCACTGCAAATGAAGTTAAAAGTGACAATCCAATTTGCGCCGCATACATCTGTGGCATCATCGATTTCCCTTCTTCCATTTTCTTTTTTTGTTCTGCTTTCGAAAGCTTGTCGAACCCAAGATACTGCATGTGAATTTTCCCCATCGGAGTCGCGTTGGAATACCACAATGTTCCAACAACGGCATATATCACAGCACCTATTAGCGAAAGTATAATTAAAGTAATAATCATAAATAAAAATTATATATAATACTTCTACTATACACCTACGGTGCCTGTTTTGACTTCCCCTGATCGCTTGTAGTTGGCAAAGATTACGCCTGAGGGCGATACTTTTGAATCTGTCAGTGTAAAAGCTGCGGGAATTGTTCCTTCCGCAAATAATCGTTTCCCAGATCCTAGCGTAATAGGGAATATTTTAAGCCAAAGCTCATCTACCAGATCATTTTTCATAAGAGTCTGAGCAAGATTTGCCGATCCATACACCTGCATGTCAGGGCCTTCGCCTTCTTTAATTTTTTTGATCTCTTCTACAACATTTCCAGTTACCACGATAGAGTTTTCCCACGTGGATTCAAATAGAACATCCGAAACAACATATTTTTGGACATCGTTAATGCCGGGCCATGCATCTGCATGGTGCGGCCAATAGGACGCAAAAATATCGTATGTGGTTTTACCAAGAAGCAAGCTAAATGGTTGCTTCATCTGCTCGCCCATTACTTTTCCTGCAAAATCATCAAAATATGGTGCAGTCCACCCGCCAAATTTGAAACCGCCCGACGTATCTTCGTCCGGCCCGCCCGGAGCCTGCATAACGCCATCTAACGTAATAAATTCAAGAACAAGAATCTTTCTCATATCTAGCTTCTATTATATCACATTCCGTTTCGGCTAGATAAAATTTTATATAAAAAGAAAAGCGGGTATTGGCATAATGC
>DATIIA010000092.1:0-5852 GCA_035480115.1 Candidatus Anderseniibacteriota bacterium
ATTACAACACCAATTTACTACGTAAATGCATCTCCGCATATCGGGCATATGTATACGAGTATGGCTGCCGATGTCCTTGCGCGGCACTATAGAGCGCAGGGGAGAGACGTATTGCTTTCAACAGGCGTTGACGAAAATTCACAGAAAAATGTAGAAGCTGCAGAGAAACAAGGTATTCCTGTTCAAGAATATGTAGACAATATGGCCGAAACGTGGAAGAAGGCATTTGATGATATGGATATTTCCTATGACGTATTCGTTCGAACTACATCAGAGGAGCATAAGAAAGCCGTCCAGGCGATGATCTCTGCAATGCAGAAAAAAGGAGATATTTATCTCGGAGATTATGAGGGATACTATTGCGTAGGGTGCGAAGAATTTAAGGCAGAAAAAGACTTGGTAGATGGTAAATGTGCGATTCATAAAACAGAGCCTAAGATTATACGCGAGAAAAACTACTTTTTTAGGTTGAGCAACTATCGTGATCAACTTTTGAAGTGGTATGCGGATATTCCAGATGCAGTACAGCCAACATCTGCGCGCAATAAAATGTTGTCATATATCATAGATGAAATGGAAGATATTTCCATCTCGCGGCAGTCTCAAGCATGGGGAATTCGATTTCCGGAAGATGATAATCATGCAGTATACGTATGGTTTGATGCACTTATAAACTATTTGACCGTTACAGGATATCCGAATGCAGAGTATACTCAGTGGTGGCCTGCAGACGTGCATTTGATAGGCAAGGACATCATCAAATTTCATTGTGCGATATGGCCAGCGATGCTATTGTCTGCCGGCTTGGATCTTCCGAACAAAATATTTGCTCACGGTTTTTTTACCATTAATGGCGATAAAATTTCAAAAAGTCTGGGAAACGCTATCGATCCTAAAGAGCTCGTAGCACAGTATTCAAAAGATGTGCTTCGCTATTATGTACTTCGAGAAATCCCTTTTGGAAGCGATGGTGATTTCTCATTTGATCGATTACAACAGAGATACAACGGGGAATTAGCCAATGGATTAGGCAACCTTGTATCCCGAACATTGGCAATGGTCGAGCAGTATGAGGTTACTATCAATAATCCACAAGAAATATCGCAACAAGGCCGTGAAATGATCGAAAAAGTAAGTGAATATATCGAGCATTTTTCGTTCGATAAAGCACTCGCGGAAGTATGGAATTACATCGCATTTTTGGACGGCGCAATCGATACTGCCAAGCCATGGGAACTGGCAAAAGTAGGGAAGACAGAAGAGCTTACGAAAATACTTAGCGACGTCGTGCAGGGAATTGCTGGTATTAGTAAGGCGCTGGAGGGGCTACTTCCTGATACTGCGAATAATTTGACGCAATTGCTCATCGCAACCCCTCTCAAAAAACCATCTGAGCCTCTATTTGCGCGAAAAGACTAGTGTTTGTATACTTATCCTATGACATTACTTGTAACAGGGGGCGCAGGCTTTATCGGGTCAAACTTTATTCGCTACTGGCTTACGACACATCCGGAAGACGATATTATAAATCTCGATGCACTAACATATGCAGGGAATTTGGCGAATTTGAAAGATATTGAAAATAATCCCCGGTATTCGTTTATTCAGGGGAATATTTTAGATGCAGACGTAGTTGGGCAATTGGTTGAAAAAGCGGATAAAATAGTACATTTTGCAGCAGAATCGCATGTTGATCGGTCTATTCTTGGTCCCGAAGCGTTTATTGAAACAAATATTCGAGGAACTTTTATACTTCTTGAAGCGGCTCGCACAAAAAACATTCCATTCCATCATATTTCTACCGATGAAGTATTCGGTTCGCTTGAATTAGGCAGTGCTGAAAAGTTTACGGAAGCAACTTCGTATCATCCAAACAGCCCATACTCTGCATCAAAGGCAGGGTCGGACCATATTGTGCGTGCATATCACGAAACATATGGTCTTCCGATTACGATTACGAATTGTTCAAATAATTTCGGTCCTTACCAGCATCCGGAAAAATTTATCCCTCGAATGATTACGGACCTTATCGATGGTGGAACCGTAAAAATCTACGGAGATGGGCGGTATGTTCGTGATTGGCTCTATGTTGAAGATCATTGCCGAGCAATTGATGCTGTCCTTACAAATGGAAAAAACGGAGAAACGTATCTCGTAGGAGGAATGTCTAAAGACGTATCTAATAAAGATATTGCTGAAAAAGTATTGCAGATTATGGGAATGTCAGAGGATAAGATTAGTTATATAGAAGATCGGCCAGGGCATGATAGGCGATACGCCGTTGATTGGACAAAAATTCATAGTCAATTAGGTTGGCAACCAGAACATAGTTTCGAAGAATGGCTCCAAGAAACAGTGAATTGGTACCGAAGTAACAAATCATGGTGGCGTCCGCTCAAAGAAAAGGCTGAAAGTATTTACAACAAATGATTGGCGTATTTGATTCCGGATACGGGGGATTACCTATCCTCGACTGCATTCGTAAAAAGCTCCCGCAGTATTCTTACGTCTATCTTGGAGATAACGCTCATGCTCCCTATGGCCCGAAAACAGATGAAGAAATTTTTGAATTAACAAAAAATGGAGTCGAGCAGTTATTTGAAAAAGGCTGTACGCTCGTTATTCTTGCATGTAATACATCGTCTGCAAGCGCATTGCGGAAGCTGCAGCAAGAATGGTTGTCTATTACTTATCCCGATAAAAAAATATTAGGAATTATTGTCCCAACTGCAGAAGCAGTATCAGACAATAATTATAAAACAATCGGAATTCTTGCAACGCAGCATACGGTAAATACAAATGTATATGAGCAGGAAATTCATAAACGAAATCCCAATAGCAGCATCATTCAGCAGCCGTGTAATAACCTTGCAGGATTAATCGAGCAATATGGAGCACACGATCAGCGAGTGCTTGATGAAGTGAAAACTTGCGTTTCGTCGTTAGTTTCTCCCTCTCATAATCTTGATGCAGTATTACTTGGTTGCACCCATTACGAACTAATCGCGGATACAATTCAGAAATTGCTTCCAGAATCAACTATTCTTATTCGCCAGCCAGAAATTGTTGCCGTGAGTTTACAGAACTATCTTGAGCGCCACCCAGAAATAGAAAAAAATTTACAAAAAAATTCGCAATGCACATACCTTACAACTGGCGATCCGCAACAAGTTTCCGCAAAAAGTTCATCACTCATGCAAGAAGAGGTAGTATTTGAAAAATTGAAATAAAAAATACCCAGCCATCTTCCGTGATGTGCTGGGTATGGGTCGTAAGGTTCAATCGACGAGAAATCGTTCCGTTTGGCGTTTCCAAAGGTTCGCATAGTACCCATTGGGTATTCTGCTCAAACTTTGGTGGGTGCCGTCTTCAACGACCCTCCCGTTATCCATAACTAGGATGCGATCAAGTTTTGCAATCGTGCTTAACCGATGCGCGATGACGATAGACGTTCGACCGGAGAATAGCTTTGCCATCGAATCTTGAATGAAGGATTCAGTCTCGCTATCGAGCGAGCTCGTCGCTTCATCGAAGATAATGATCTGTGCATCTGCAAGTATTGCTCGTGCAATAGCGATTCGCTGCTGTTGTCCGCCCGAGAGTTTTACTCCTCGTTCTCCAACGATTGTATTTAACCCATCGGGAAGTTTAACGATAAATTCCCAGGCATGCGCACATTTGGCCGCATTGATGATATCGTCTTCTGATGCATTCGGATTTCCAAAGGCAATATTTTCTCGAATCGTTCTGTGAAACAATTGCGGCGGTTGAGAGACTACGGCAATCTGCTGTCGAATGCTTTCCTGCGTTGCCATTGAAATATCCTGTGAATCAATCAAAATCGATCCTGAATTAACATCTGATAATCGAAGCAGAAGTCTGATGAGAGTACTTTTGCCTGATCCTGTTTTTCCAACAAGACCGACTGATTGGCCAGGAGGAATTCGGACATCGAGACGATCTATCACGAAATTACCTTCTCTAGGAGGTTGGTACTGGAAACCAATGTTATCGAAAACAATTTCTCCTCCATGGATTGCAATTGGCCGAGCGCCGGCAGCATCACGTACTTCGGGATTAAGTTCGAAAACGTTGCTCATTTCACTTGCTACAGCAAAACAGTTTAACAATCTTCGAACTGATCTGCCGATGGACCAGAGATGATCAATGATCCACAATACATACATCTGGAAAAATACAAAATCCCCCGCAGTGATCGCTCCTTTTTCCCATGCACGCATCATCCACCAGATGAGTCCAACTTCACCTATGATAGCCATCATAGCCTGCAGCGCATTTATAACTGCCGACATCGTCCACGAATAAATGGTGATATCATAGTTTTTGCGCACCGCCTGATTAAGACGAGCTTGCTCTGAGTGCTCGTTTCCGAAGAATTTCACTGTTAAATGATTTCCAAGGGAATCTGCTATGACGCCGCCAACTTTTGAATCTTCATCTGCACATTTTTTATCGATGGGATACTTCCACTTTGCAGTGACAACACTGATTGCGAGAAATATCATTGCCCATACAGCAAATAGTGCTGCAAAACTTGGCATCGATCTGAAGAAAATTACGGTGATGACAAGAAGAATCACAAAATCCCTACAAATCGCATTTAGGCAGGTATCTGCAATATCTTCGAAAGCATTCTTGAATCTTGAGACATATTTCACGAGCGATCCTGCAAACGAGTTTTCAAAAAAACTAATCGATTGACGTTGAATTGCTGAGAAGCTCCGTATATCAAGATCCCGCATGACCCGTGCCTCGAAGGAAAAGAGAGTGAACTCGTAAGCACGATACGTAATAAATACGCACACGAAAATAAGGAGCATGTTTACAAAGAGTTTCCAGGCCTTTGCAACATCAGGTTTTTCACTAGTGAAAATATTTACAATTTCTCGCACGTAGTATTGTGGGCTTGCGCTCAAGCACACCCCGACAATCATAAGCACAGAAACTGTAATTCCAAGAACCCAATGCTTCTTCACGCTCGGCCAGTACGCACGCAACACGTTCATTTCTAAACTCCATAACAAGAGGGGATTAAGTTGTAACGAGCAATTCCGAACATCCGGAACGCCATTTTCAGGAAATTACACTATATATATTTATTATTAAGATGTCAAATAAAATAACCCCGATTGAAGACCATGTGGTACGACAATCGGGGGCAGACGAATGATGTTGCTTTATACGAACTTTGCTTCTTTATTCAGCACTAAGAGATAGAGCGCCATACGAATAAGTGTTCCGTTTTCTGCTTGTCGAAAATATGCTGCTGATGGAAGCTCGTCGAGGTCTGTTGATAGTTCACCTCCTTTGAGCCGAGGAAGCGGATGCATGATTGTGACGTCTCTTTTGCAATATTTTTCGACAAGATCGTGATTAAGTGCATATCTCCCATTTACGCGCTCATACGCTTCGAGGTCATCGAATCGTTCCTTTTGGATGCGGGTCATGTAAATGACGTCAGCGGATTGCAAGCAATCTTGTAGATGTTCTGACTGCATAACCTCGCAATCCTTTTGTTGAAGATAAGTTAATAGTTCAGGCGGCGCTTGGACTTCTTCAGGTGCGATCAATTGAATTTTGATCCCCTTATACAGCGTTAGTAATTTAGCTAAAGAATGAATGGTCCTTCCATGTTTCAAGTCCCCAACCATTGCAATAGTTAAATTATCTATGTGCTGCTTTTCCTCCTTAATGGTAAACAAGTCCAAAAGCGCTTGCGTCGGATGCTCCCCGGGCCCATCTCCACCGTTAATAACTGGCTTTTTTGAATACCTCGAGGCGATATCTGCCGATCCGATGTCTGGATGGCGTATTACCATGATGTCGCAATA
>DATIIA010000093.1:0-1839 GCA_035480115.1 Candidatus Anderseniibacteriota bacterium
TCGAGTTCTTTAAGAAACCGCTGAGGGTTCCATTCTAGAAGAACATTTCCCAGATCAAAGATGATATTTTTGTATTTAGGTTCCATGGGTTCCTAGAGAATATCGATACCCTTGACCTCATCGATCAAGGGTTCGAATTGATATTACATTCGGAAGAGGTAGGATTCCCCCTTTGGGGCCGGTTCGGCCGCAAGCAGCCTCACTTCTCACCCTACACGCAAGCCATACTATGGCTTGCTTCTTCCTCACTTCACTGCGTTACATTCGGAAGAGGTAGGATTCGAACCCACGGTTGGTTGCCCAACAACAGTTTTCAAGACTGCCGCAATCGGCCACTCTGCCACTCTTCCACTGAGCGGATTATTATAAGAAGTGAATTCTTAAATCTCAACCACTTCGAGATTTTTTTTGTTTCTGAAGAGATCTATAAAATTCTTTTCAAAGATAATAATAAAAAATTTGCTTGAAATCTACACGATCCTTATACTCCGCTAGCAGAAACCTTTAACAAGAGGATATTATGACAAGTTTAACAACAGGTACAACAACAGTCGGCACCACAGTAAACACCTTTACATCTCCACGTCGTAATTCTGCGCAAGACAGGCCTTCTCAAGGGATAGCAAACTCAGGCTCTTGCATTTCATCAGCCGACACCGATGAAAACGGTATTACTCAGTTCGAGATTACAGGAGTTCGTAACAGCTCAAATTCTACAGACAACCCTCCTCTAATCAATTCTTCTACTGTGAACAATTCAATTAAACCAAAAGGCTCGCCGGATGATGATCCTATACCTAGTTCTGGAGGCAGATCCAATTCGGGCGTGACCATTCCGATAATGATCTCTACTATCTTTCAACGATTTCTAGTCAGAATGCCTCATACGTTTATTGCCATGACTGCGGTGTTTGTTCCTCTGTACTACGTACTAGACAAAGAAAGTCTGGCGATTTCTGCTACGACCTTTGTGGGCGTAGGCGGAACTGTCTATTGTTTTGTTCGAGCTTTCTTCTTAGAAGTCATACCTGAGTGGATGCTAGCGCACAATAACGATACTAGAAAGTGGAGACATTTGATAAACCTTACCTATACCGGTTTTATTACCGTGATGTTCACCACTGCTGTCTGGAAATTACCCGACCTTTCTGCAGCTCAGGGCTTCACTTTCTTAGTAGCGTCTTTCGGTGTTCCGTACCCCTTCCTGGCTAAGCTCTATCCTGATATTGACAAGAAGCCTACCTGGTTTGGACTACACTTTGGCACATAGTTCTAATTTTTCAGATCCCATTCCATGGAAACGTGGAATGGGATTTTTTTTGGAACGTCTACTCTAAAATTATGAAAGAAAACAGAAATTGTTCTTGGGACAGAGACAACTTCCAATCAAAAAAAGATGCAAAAAAATCGATTGACATGCAACAATCGCTACGTTTTTTTAACCCTTAACTCAGAGGCAATATATGTCACAAACAACACACGGATATGCTCGAGGTCAGCAACCATACAACTTTCAACAGAGCAGCTATACTCAAATGAATGAACCTCATCTAACAAATGCTAGAGACGGAGGTTTCCCGTCACCTAACGTTCCCTCTAACCCTCTTTCAGAATATTTGGCACAATTGCTTGAGAAAGTTGAGGACTTGTGTAATGAGGTTAGCCATCAGCTCTACACAAACAGCGCTGTTATTGTTATAGCAGCAGGCTTGGCTGGGGGCGTTCATTATTTTGCTTCCCAAAAGAGTCCTCTTGCAAATGCTGCATTGGATGCGACTTTTCATGGAACCGTAGCTGTTGCTAAATATGTCGGGCTGTCGTTCTTTATCAAGACTGCTC
>DATIIA010000094.1:0-1948 GCA_035480115.1 Candidatus Anderseniibacteriota bacterium
AGGGAAAGGGCGTTGACGGATGCGAAACGCTAATTAACTTTCTTGTCACCAACTCACCTCGAAGGGAGGTTCCATGAAGATTCTTATCGTAGACGATAACGGTGCTCATCGAGCATCAGCCGTCGAGCAATTTGGCGATGATCACGAGGTCGTCGCCATCGATTCGTATGAAAATGCGATCGCATTGCTCAAACCGAATTGTGGCTTCGATGCACTATTGAGCGACTTGCTCATGCCAGCGGAACCGTATTGTCTTGGGCCAGCAGGGCTCAAGTTCTTGGGACATGAAATCCCAATCGGGCTTGTTCTAATGCTCCGAGCAGCACGGATTGGCATTCCATTGATTTGCGTGATCACCGACGCAAATCACCATCATCACCCCATGTCGGCGGCGCTTGATTGGATCGCGCCCGGATACTGGAGGGATGACGAGAATGCCTTACTGCAGGTGAATGCATCAAGGGTGCTAATCGCTCATGCCCCACTCCTTAGCAATGGATGCAAGGATTGGAAAAAAGCATTAAGTATCCTCGCCGCTGCCACGTCCTAGAAACCGCGCTCTTTTCGTTAACAACAGCCTTCAGGAGTTGAGGGCTGTTTTCTTTTTCTTTTAAAACGCCATACCATACATATATGAACATCGCATTTGATGCATCAGATATTTGTACAGGAAGGGCAGATGGTACAACGCGGTATACTCGCGAATTAATAAAAAGATTGCCAGAACTTGATAAAGAAGATTATTGGAATTTTTATGGGCCATGTGCAGCGCCCTCCCACCCCCTCCACCTCCCCCTCGGGCAGGGGGAGAGAATAACTTGGCATGCAACACCATTTCCTGGCGCATGGACGCAGACACGCTTTGCGTGGGAATTACTCAAAGATAATCCGGATATCTTATTTATGCCCATACAGCAATTACCGATATTTCGAAGACCTCGAATGAAAACTGTTGCCGTTATTCATGATTTGGCATTTCATGAATATGGGGAGCAATTCCGCATGAAGGACTGGTTACTACTGCAAACATTTAGCGCACAGGTAGCGCACGAAGCTGATGCGATTATTGCAGTATCAGAAGCTACGAAACAGGATATTAAAAAATACTACGGGAGAGAAGAAAATGTTCATGTAGTACATCATGGAATAGATCATGATAAATTTCGGATTTTTTCAGACGAGCAAAAAGAAGCGGGTTTAAAAAAATTGAAAGAGAAATATTCAGAAATTCAAAAACCGTATTTATTATTCGTCGGACAAATTCAGCCGAGAAAAAATATTGCGCGACTTATAGAGGCATTTGAGTTACTCCAGAATTCAGAATTACAACTTGTAATTGCTGGCGGACATGGCTGGAATAATAAAGAAATTTATGCACGTATTGAACATTCTTCATCTCACAGAAAAATTGTTGTACCAGGCGCCGTACCAGACGAACTATTGCCAACATTATATGCAAATGCAACAGCGTTTATATTTCCCAGCTTGCAAGAAGGGTTTGGTATTCCGCTTATTGAAGCTGCCGCATGCGGAGTTCCTGTAATTACCAGCAACTGCTCTAGTATGAAAGAAATTATGAAAGATGCGGGAGTGCTTGTTGATCCGCTATCTTCACATGCTATAGGTGACGGAATCGCATATGCTCTTAAGAATAAAACTGAGATTGCACAAGCTTGCGCGGAACGTTCACAACAATTTTCTTGGGATAAAACTGCGGCAGCAACGTTGCGGGTCATAAGGGAGGTGAGCAATGTATGATGTTTGAAAGTATAAGTATTATATCGATTATCGGATCTGGTATTACCAGTATGATTATTGGATATGTATGGTACGGCCCACTATTTGGAAAAATGTGGGCACAGCTCCAAGGATGGGGCGATGCTGATATGAAAGCGAAACAATCACAAGGTATGGCAAAATCATATGCGATGATGTTTATCGGATCATT
>DATIIA010000095.1:0-2061 GCA_035480115.1 Candidatus Anderseniibacteriota bacterium
GAAATTTCTGTGATTCCTCCTGGCAAACGCGCTCGGCACATCACGTTGCTTTCCGGAGGGGAACGCGCACTTACGTCTATTGCATTGTTATTTGCTATTTTAGATACTCAGCAGCCTCCGTTTATTGTCTTGGACGAAGTAGATGCAGCGCTCGATGAAGCAAACTCTCATCGATTCGCCCAATTACTTAGAGAGCATTCGAATAGTACCCAGAGCATCGTTATAAGCCATAATCGGGAGACCATGTCTCAATCTGACCTGCTCTATGGAGTTACAATGCATAAAAACGGTATTTCAACCGTATATTCTGTAAAAATAATGGATTACGTTGAACATCCGGAGCAAGCAGAAGCTATCGGCGTGTAGGCACGGAAAAACTTGACTGGAATTCATAGGGTGCGTATGATAACACCTATGTTACGAATTCGATTACAACGACGAGGAAAGCGCGGATATGCCACATATCGCGTTGTTGTTGCTGATGGCCACGCTCCGATCAAAGGACGCTTTATTGAAGACGTTGGGTCGTTTAACCCGCACACTGGCGTATTTGCAGTAAATGCGGATGCGGTCAAAACATGGATGAGCAAGGGTGTTCAACCATCAGATACGGTATACAACCTATTGATTACCAATAAAGTAATTTCTGGAGACAAACGAGCGCTCTGGACACCAAAACCTGAAGCCAAGGAAGCTGCTGAAGTAAAGTAATTTGACGAATAGCACGCTTTTTGCTACGATGAAAGCATTAATTGGTAATGTGTTCATATTCAATTCCTATGGAAAACGATCGACAGTCTCATGATGTAGAGTTCGTGGAATACGTAGTTAAGTCTATCGTAGACCACCCAGATGATGTAAAGCTTGACCGAACGATTGACGAGATGGGCGTTCTTATCACCCTGACCGTTAACCCAGAAGACATGGGTCAGATTATCGGCCGCCAAGGTGCGACAGCAAAATCTATCCGCACTCTTCTTCGAGTGATCGGCGCACGAAACAATGCTCGAGTAAACTTGAAGATCAACGAACCAGAAGGTTCTAGCAGACCAGCTCGCCCAGCAATGGAAGGAGTTGCGCCAGCTTCTTCTGAAATGCCAGCAGCAGATATGCCTGCGCAGTCAGTTGAACAAGCAATCGACGATCTCGATCTGTAATCGCAATATAAATCACGAATTATAACCCGCCATTCGGCGGGTTTCGTGTATACTAAGCACATGCGCATCGATATTCTTACGTTATTTCCGGAAGTATTTCAGCCGTATGCGAGCACGAGCATTTTAGGCCGCGCAACATCTGAAAAACATATTGATCTACATATTTGGAATATTCGTGATTTTACCGAAGATCTGCATAAGACAGTTGATGATACTCCTTATGGAGGAGGCGCAGGAATGGTAATGAAGATTGAACCGATCCATAAGGCATTACAAGCAATTGAAGTTGAACACAAAAGCAGTTCAAGAAAAATTTTCGTATTATCCGCCCGCGGGCAGCAATTTAATCAGCAGTTAGCATCTGATTATTCAAAAATAGATCATATGATTCTTATTTGCGGCAGGTACGAAGGCATCGATCAGCGCGTAGCGGATTATCTTGCAGATGGGGAACTTTCCGTTGGGCCATACGTATTAGCTGGAGGAGAGTTAGGAGCATTAGTGGTAACAGAAGCTGTTGCACGGTTATTGCCCGGTGTTCTCGGCAATCCGTTATCTTTACAAGAAGAGTCGCATAGTACAGAAGGGGTTATAGAAGCACCGCAATATACAAAACCTGAAATATATAATTCCTGGAAAGTCCCCGATGTATTACTATCAGGGAATCACGCCGATATTGCAGCGTGGAGAAAAAATAGTTCCCTATGACAACAATGTATTTTTTAATTCCTCTCTTAGTTGGCCTTATCACTCAGTTTTCGAAGCGATTTTTTAATCGCAGATGGAAATCTGAAATGAATGATAAAATTTCCCATCTTCCTCATTATGGAGGCATGCCTTCTGCGCACACTGCATTCGCCTTTTCAATGGTTACGCTTGTAGCCTATACATCCGGTATTGAAAG
>DATIIA010000096.1:0-14515 GCA_035480115.1 Candidatus Anderseniibacteriota bacterium
AAGGTCCTTTGGGTGTCAGGTTGGCCGTACCGCTGCAATCTATGTTCGGAATCAGCGATTGCTGTCTTCGAGGGTCAAAATGAGTTCATTCTGCCTTTGCGGAAGTACTTGCACCGGGTCACGCCGTCTCCAAAGGCTAGGTGATGCCGGGGAAGGAACGATGGCGACGGAAGGCGGAACGGATGGCTCAGTAGCGTTCCGAACTATTGATCGAAAACTTCATCCGCGCATGAAGAATGATGCGAAGGCAATGACGACTGAGGTAAAGGAAAGAACAAGCACGAGTTCGAGTGTGATGAGGCTCGAACGGGGAGGAAACTGATTGGGGCGGGAAATTTGAAATTGAGATGAGGAAGGTTCGGTGAAGAAGACTTTAATATAATCTGCTGTTGATGTGTTGCGGGGCACCTTGTCCGAGTTGGTGGAACGGCTTTTCGTTTCATGATCCGTAATGTCGTTGTTGCTCTCTCGGACGAACTTCGCCCGAAGCATCGAAGAAAGTCGCCGCATGACTTCTCCCCATTTTGAGGACGTGCGGCGACTTGCGCTACTCGCAACCGACTGTTACAATTGATTTTAGGTCTTGCTTCTTGTCGCCGCAAGCTTGAAGAGCAAGGCCGGGGACTTGTCGAAGCCAGAAACTTCGACGGTCCCTCTTTTCAATGTGATTCCTTCTGGATGCTCGACCGCCAACCACTCCGTTGTCAACAGTTTATAACAGATCGAAACGGATAATGTCAATACGGTTTGGATCGTTTCCGTATGGCTCGCGCCCAGCGAACCGCTATAATTCTGTGCCGTGTACGAACTGGGGCGAACTGTGAAGACAAAGTTACGATGGACCGCATCAAGATGGCGGACGAGCAGCCAACCGACATACGACCATCGCTGAAACAAGCCATTCGCGATTGGATCGGCAAAAACCCGGAAATTTCGGGAGTAAGTGGGCTGGCAGCAGCGCTTGGCGAGCCGACGGAGTCATTCAGGGTTCGACTTTCGCGAAATCGCTGGTCAAGGAGAATCCTCAAGCGGCTCGTCGATACGACAGGACTCGCCGATAGCATCGAGGACTTGCAGGCGAAATTTGAACTCGAAGTCTCTGAACGGACCGTTCGCAGTGCCGCTCGACCACACCTCGGTTCTGGCGACAGATTTGATTTGATGACTGAGGACGAACCGGCAGCCAAGCCAGTCCTTGTCAAAGCAAAACTGTCAGACAAGGAGCAGCACTACGTCGCAGCCTGCAAGATGTCGCAGAATCCGATTCCGGACGAGTTCGATCGGCTTACCGAGACCGACCAATCGACGTTGATCTTGGTCTGGAATCTTCCCGACGATCTCCAGAAAAGTACCCTGAAACACGCGTCACTACACGCGAAACTATTCGATCAGACTTTTTGCGACTTCGTAAGCAACGCTCTAAAAAAGGGAACTCATGCGGATTTCCATTTTCTTATCGAATGCGAAAACGGCAGCAACGCTGATTCCTCCATAATGAAGCTTCTGTCCGACTCATTTGAAGCATTTCTCAAGAAAGTCAAATCGGACGACACTTCGAAGAAGATGCTGACATGGACAGTGCATTTCTTTACACCTGGCGTGCTCATAGACGTTTACGACTTGCTCTGGATCCATGTAATTCCCCCCGTGGACCAAGTAGGTTGGGCTCTTTTTGACAACGAGAACCTAAGATCGCGCCTTCAAAAGATTCGAAACCCTTGGCCATACACGACGTTGGCCGCGCCGATCTCGAAAGAATCCATCGGTCGGACGCTGTGCCGCCTGGGCTACAAAATTGACTTCTCGCGTGCATGGACATTCACGCCGACTGAGGAATTGCGCCAATTTGACCTTGCGCGGGGACCGGAGTCTCCTAACGTGCCGGTACCAAAACAGTGAACAGGAGATAATTATGAGTGGAGTTATGGCCGGGTCGGCTGCTCTGAAAGCATGCAAACGAGCTCCCAGCGGGGCCAACCTGACCACCGTTACGCTGACCATCAACAATTGGTGTCAGTTGGACTGTTCCCATTGCTACTTGCAACAGCTCAATAGCCCGAGTGCAGCACAGCATGTCCTATCGCTCCTTGCCAACTCAGAATTCTCCCATTTGGCTATTGTCGGGAAGGAACCATTAGCTAACGCTGAGTCTGTCGCCTATTGCGTCTCTCTCGTGCATGCTTGCCGGCAGAAAAACGTCACCGTCAGCATTATTACGAATGGTATCGGTCTGGGGGCTCTCAGCCCCGACATACTGAGACAACTCGATTACGTGGACATCAGCATGGATGCCGCCTTGATTTGCGGCGACCCAAATGCCGCGAGGCAAACGTGTCCAGTTGGTGTCTAGCCAAATCGATCCTGGATGAACTGCCATTTCACGTTACTCCGACGTTACTTTGATTGACGCTGACGAGAGAGAGCTGGGCCTGAGTTTCCTGCGGCTTTGTGAGCCGCTTGTATCACGTTCTGCGGATTTCGGTCGAATTTGATTTTGATTTTGTTCGTATTCGAGTTTTTTTCTCCGGCTCCGACATTGATTACCCATACTTTGATTCCAGCATTGGCTTTTACTTCCGCAGTGACAGCAAATTCCAGCTCGCACTCTTTGAACTGCATAGCAGATTTTCCGCGTTTTCTTGCCGCAGCATCAGCCGCGAATAATTCGTCCGAAATATGTGCGAGGAGGTCAGCGAGTGGAATCTTGTCTTGCATGAGGGAAACTCCCGGGTTAGAGCGGCGGAGAGGGGTATCGTAGTCTAGCGAGATAATTGCACCACTGTCTTGGCTGGTTGTCAACCATATTCCTCAGGGGCTTCGCAGAGCACAGTTATTCTCTAAAAGAGAATACCGGTTCATCGCCGCACGATTGGATGCTATGCTGAGATCGTGCCGCGGCGCTGAGCGACGTTGGGCAACCGCACTGCTCGGTTCACGACGACATGAAAATGAGCCACAGCGCCTTTTTATATTTTTGGCTTAAATACTAAATTTTCTTAGTTAAATCAAAGATTAGTTATCGCTTTTTTTGGCTACTTTGTTTTAAATATTTATTAATACAATAAAACCTTGCTAAAAGTTTCATTTGTATTTAAGTTTTAATGATTATTACTTTTATTATCTTCATGCCATGTTGCAAAAACGATCAGTAAATTCAATCGATGTAAGTGATCTTCCACAAGAAATAGCTGATGCTTTATATATCTTAGTAGAGGCTATACGAGTACAAGACTATAATAAGCAAGAATCAGTTAGAAGGTCTAAAGGTATCCTGCAGAAAAAGGGTCGTACGCTTCGCCCTGTTACGCGGGATGAGATATATGGAGACATCGATGAGCACTTGTCCTACAAGTAATCTTTCCGAAACGTATCCAATATAGATGCAATCTGAATATAAAATTATTAGTTAAGTTTTTTTAAATACTAAATTTATGTTACAAGTAGTCGGACCAGAAATTACCTCCATTGATGTAAGAGGTATCCCACAAGAAGCAGCAGAAGCTTTGCAGACGCTTGTGTATATTTTACGAGAACAACAACAAAAGATAGACTCCTACAAATCTTAGAAGGGTTACTGGGAAAGATTGGACAAAAACTACTCTCAGTAGAATCCTTGTATGCTTAAAGATTATAAATATCTTAAACCAGACCAGCACTACATCGATCTCTACGATTCTCATACCATCGACTACTGTCGCAGCTTAAAACAGGGCTTTGTGAATAAAACTAAGAAGGTTCTGCCAAAGATGAATAAAGGCTGGTCAGAATCCTTAGCTGATGTTGCAATTTACTTCTACTCTGGTGACCGAGCAATAAAAAAAGAAGAAACCATAAGCAAGTGGATGCGAGGAGATCGAGAGCGAGATCAGAAACTTGAGTTAACTGAACCCCCACCTAATATCTTCTGTCGTATGTGCGGGGAAGCAATGACATGTGAATCAAAGGGTCTGCACGATGCATATACCTTTCCTTTACAAGTCATTTTTCTTTTCCGTTGTGCATCTTGTAAAAAAGGAAGAGCGATATTTGAGAACGGGAAGGAGTGGGAGCGAGAGAAAAAGCCTTGTCCCAAGTGCCATGCTCTTCTAGAAGAGAAGGGGAGTAACAAAGGCAGAACCTTTACTACTCTATATACGTGTCTCAACTGTCCATATACGGAAAAGGATGAATTTACTCTATCTGCTCCGATCAAAGAAAAGCCCGATCCTTACTTTGAGCGTGATCGTGCAAAGTTTTGCTTCAGCAATCAGCAAACAAGCGATTATCTTGAGCAGAAAATTACGTTGGAAAGCCTCAGTAAGAGTTTTGATGAATTAAAAGAACGAGATAAGCACAAAGATGTCTATGATGCAGCTGCAAAGCTTCAGAAGCTTACGCTCGACCAACTGGAGAAAACGCTCATTGCTGTCATGGCAAAAAATGAGTATGTAAAGTTGGAACTTGGGGCACCAGAGGTAGATCAATACGTTATCATTCCATTTACCGTACGAGATGCTAAGCCTAATCGTGAAGCTCGCTCCAGTGAGCTTGATCTTCAACGATTGCTGAGAAAAACACTGGAACCTACAAGCTGGCGATTAATGAATGAGGGAGTGTCATATCGACTTGGTATTCTATCCGGAAAACTGAAAGGATATGAACGAGAAGAGGATTTGGTCCGATTGGTTGAACAGGTTCAGAAGAAGAAATCTCAACAACGTTTCAAGAAAAACGGTTCTATTGCTGGAGATGGGGAAGATGGATATATTTTGTAGCTATAGTTCTAAGACTTTATTCCAAAGATCTTGATTAATTTCTATTCGATGGTATTTTCCAATCTTCATTCGTGTTATAAGCCCTCCTTTCTCTAAAGCGATCACATGCTTTGTTATCGCGACATGTGATAGCTCAAAGGTTCTTCCAAGCTCCGCAATAGATCGCACTGATTTTTGCTCCAGTAGTTGAAGCATCTTCCAACGAGTCGGATGAGCCAGTGCTGTGAATAGTGCTCTTTGATAACCATCATCATTCATCAAGCATACAGTGCCGCAGTTACTGTAATGTATCTAGTGAACAAGTCAGTTGTTCACTAGATTATGTATATAAAATACCTCGCTCTTAAACCTACTTTATAGACCGATCAAAACTACTTCCGAACCACAATAATGACAATGAATAAGCCTATATGGAGCCTAAAGAAGGAACAGATGCGAAAAGAGATGGCAGAGATTACGAAATAAGCAAAATAAGAAAAAATCAGCCCCGAGTGGTAAACCACCAGGGGCAAAGGGGAAAGAACGGAACACACTAATACGACTCACGTTTTCTGCTCTTGTTGATGTTGAGCATCATCAAGAGCTTGTTGGATGATCGGACTGCACGTTTCAGTGATCTCCTCGGGTCGCATACCTTGATCCTCGGCGTATTCCTTGGCAAAGTTGATTATTGCCATTGCGCTCTCATCAGTAACAGCAGGGTTGCAACTCGCTTTGCTCATGCACGCAACCATGAAGCCTTCAAACATCTCTTCGATGACTTGCATTCGTCGCTTGTCACTAAGCGGTTCACGCGGTCCTTTTCCACGTGCCGTCGCTAACGCAGCAGGATCATTACCAAGAAGTTCACTCAGCTGATCATCCGGTAATTCTCCAATAAGTGCGAGCAGTAGCATTTCATCAATGCGCTTCTTTTCCGCTCGAGTTCCTTTCACTGCCTTCTTACCGGCTGATAGTACCTTTTGAAGTTCTTTAGCGGGTAAAGGAACAGGCACACTTACCAGGTGTCGATACATGCCAAACAAATATTGTAGACAGAGACGCATCTCACGAAATTTCGTCATCACTATTCTCCATGAATACGAGTTGAAAGGTGCATTGTGCGAATCCTTTTCCATTAGGTGTTCCTGAATGAAGGACATCCTATATTATCACTATATATACTATTTGTCAAACCTTGGATTTTGGGAAAATGAGACACTCTTGCCACACGCTGTCTCGGTTAATATATCGCCACCAAATGGTGCTTTTGGGACGACTTAAGAGCATTTCTTTTTCGAAAAAAGATATTTTTTCGATGACCCATAGCGTGTCTCATTTGTCTCATTTTTCGGTTCCGGGGTATGATTCAAAAGGCTCGTATAACGCTTAAATTTCCCACTTATAGTGTCTCATTTGGGTTCGAAACCGGAGTGGCGAGCAAAACGTTTCTGGCGTTTGCTTAAGTTCATGCTAGAGTTTTTATATGGCCCTTGAAGCATCTCATATACGAATTGCGTTAGCGGTTGAGGGTAAGCTTTCGATCACTGATCGGGGCGCGTACCTTTGCGGTGCGATTTACCCTGACAGTCGATATGTGACAAAAATTGAAAGACTTCTTACACACCCTACTGACTACAAGAACGATCCGATGTTTATGAGGGAAGATTTTTATAAAGGCTGGCTTGTGCACTTACTTACTGATGATATTCAGTACAAAGCCATGCAAGAAGCATTACCAAAAGTATGTGAGGGCGTAGACGGGCAAGGAAGCGACGTATGGATGCGCCGCACTGCTATTAAAATCATTCAAGATATGTCGGATGCAAAATTCTTTGATATTAATTCGACTTTTTCATATTTCGATCAAGTCTTTACGCCGAACGGTGAAGATGTCGACCTGATGAAGCAATATAATAAACTCTATGTAGATATGTATCAGTTTATAGATAAGCTTTCTTTAGAATCATATGCTGCTTTCTGGCGAGCATTTGACGTTGACGATAGTACTGTCGCGCGCATGATAGAGCAGACAAAAACCTATTTACTTGACCGGGGCATTACAGCAAAAGCAGAGGGATTGTATGAAACAATAGTCGGTAAGCTTGCTTACGAGTTGGTAAAAGTATCATAATAAGTTCTTACTTTATCTAGTATTGGGAGCAAAATGTTTCTGAGGTTTCTGGTGTTTAATAAAACAGCCATCCATACCTTTTAGGTACAGATGGCTTTGGGTTTCATATTTTTTGCAAAACATAGACAACGAGTCCGCCGAAGGTTTCAATTGGGCCGATGTTTGTAACTCCGATGATTGTAAAGCCTGCCTGCGTAACTTCATCTTGAAACACTCGATGGCATATCTTGAAGTCGCCACGGGAAAGATCCATGGACGTGTCGTTCGGGACGGTTGTCGTTTGCAGGCTAGGGAGTTTTTTCAGAAAATTCCTTGCAAGTTGGTTCATTTGCCATTGCTTCTTTGGATGTACAGGATCATACATCTTAGTTACGCTTTCAAAAACCAACTCAATTTGTGCTTCGGTTTTGATCACGTGTGATTGCGTGCCTTCTGCCAGATCGTCAAGCAGAGTTTTTGCTTCTTCAATTGCAAGCTTATCCATGTTTCTCATCAATGCATCCCATATGATGAGAAAATACCAAATCACTGCCCTTACTAAGCGTTCCTCTGCGTCAATGTAGTGTGGCAAAAATTCATCCCCAACAATGTACACGCCATAGCGATAGAGTTGGTGATGAACATTCTGCAGATATTGTTGAGTGGCTTCTCCTTTTGGAATGTGATGATGGAATCCTTGGCTGACGACAATGTTGATCGGTTTTGGATGAACATATGATGTTGCGTCTCCCAAAATAACTTTTGCGTTCAGGTGTTTCTGTTGGATTGTTCTTTCTGCATACTCAACAAATAACCGATCGTGATCGATGCCTGTCAGGTTGATATTCTCGATCTGTGACAGAAGTGGCAAGATTCTCGCCGGACCACATCCAAACTCCACAACTTCAATTGGACGGGAAAGACGATGTTCGTTTCCATGCCAATCAACAAGTCGTTTAATTACCAAGTCTGCATCTCGGATGAAGAGATGCTGGCCAATGATTTGGTTGTAGTCTTCAGGTGAAATAATCTGCGAGTAATTGGGCTGCTGTCTAGCGTTCATGGCTATACTCCTTGAATTGAAAAGGTTTTGTGCTGCTATGCACTAGATTGGGAAAGAACGATCTACTATCTCACTTTTATTATACCTTGTCAAAAGTTTAAGTTAGGGAAAAAGTTCTCACTTCCTCTACCGCAGGGATCAAAATTGACATATTGCAATATATAAGATATATTGCATCGTGCTCTTTGAATTATGAAATTTCCTTAGATGGAGGTGAATAATGTCGAATTCGTTTGGTGATCTTAGCATGGAAGAAATTGCAGAAGCTGTTCGCAACATGGGAGGCCCGAAAGGAGTTCGACAGTTCCTGAAGGGAGAGTTGGTTATAAGAAAGTTTGGAGATATTACGCCTCACGGTGATGAATTTCCGATCTTTCAAACAATCAAGCTTGGAACATTCAAGACGTGGGATGATATGAGCAAAGCCCTTGTGTCCGGCGGGCATGTGTGTCGTGTACCCCTTGATATTACTATGGAAGAAACCGAAGTTGATTTGGTAGCCGTATCGGTCGCTGAGTTAATCAAAACGGAACGAAAAAGGAAGGCACTGCATCATATCTACCATGGTGCGAAAAGCAAAGGACTTTCGCTATGTCACGAAGAAGTTGCTCCTCAGCTCTGTCTTCAAGGGGATCAAGATCTTCTTTATCGGGAAGGTGACCTACATGTCTCTACAAAGCCTTTCAATGTTCAAAATGCAGATCATCCTGATGATCGTGGATGGGACTGTACTGGATGTATCCCGATTGTTGTTGTAGGGAGGCATGTGACCTACACGAATCTCAGAACCTATCCAATGCACGCCAAGTTTTTATTCACTCGTCCTCACAAGCCTACCTGACAGAACCAAAGCCGCAGGGTCTCCCCAGCGGCTTTCTTTTATATAAAAAATTCAAACCAAGTTCTTGCTTCCTCTACAGCAGAGAGCAAAACGTTTCTGACATTTCTGGTGTTTGGTCGCGTGTGTGCCATATACTAGATGTATGGAAGAAAGTGATTTTGTAAAAGTAGGGCCTACCGCATATCATCAAGCAGAGTATCGGGTAATATATGGGATACCATATTCGAAAGAGATACTAGAACAAATGAGCAAGCATAACCTCTCGACTATGAATATTCCTGGTCGTGATTTTATTATTCCTGCATTTGAGGCGCGATATAAAGGGACGGATGAGGTGTTGAAATCGTACATTGAAGATAGTTATATTACTCAGATCCTTGAACTTGCATCCGGCATGTCGCCACAAGGAATGATATATGCAAAAACATATCCGCATGTTACGTACGTAGAGACGGATTTGGATTACATGGTTGAGATAAAAGAAAACATTGTGCGCACTATTTTAGGTTCTGTGCCACAGAATCTTCATGTTGTACAAGCAAACTGTTTGGATCTTGATTCGCTCGAGCGCGGGCTTCAGACATTCGATCCCCTAAAACCGGTAGTCGTATTTCATATTGGTTTGATAAGTTATCTCACGATTGATGAAAAGAAGATACTTGCACAAAATATTCGTCACATTCTTTCGAAGTTTGGAGGCGTTTGGATTACTCCGGATCTTGCTATGCATAATAAGAGGAGGATGGGGATGTATCGGGACCTTGCGCATAAGCAGGAAGTTGATGCAATGATCGCGCAGAGAACGGGAACAAATTATGATGCGAAGTCATTTGAGGACGAGCATGATACCGATGCCTTTTTGAGAGATGTGGGATTTGATATCAAAAAGATTTCTCAACTAAGTGGGTATGAGATGCTTTCATTCGCGGAGCTTAATTTGGGAGAGGGAGAGCGACAACGCATCCTAGATAATCTTCATGAATACGGTAAAGTGTGGGTTCTGTCGGTGAAAAGATAAAATTCTTACTTCCCTCATTATTCGGAGCCAAACGTTTCTGACCTTTCTGGTGTTTTTCTGTATATGTGCTAGTGTGTTTGTACGTTTCTTGTTCTGAATGTTCTTTTGATGTGAAAGGCGCGATATATGAAAACTGTCTTCATGACTATTGGGCCTCAAGGCGCCGGTAAGTCAACGTTTTGCAAACGAGTCATTACTGCGCATTCTGATATTATTCTTTTGAGTCGAGATAAACTCATCGATGAATTGTTTGGTGGCGAGAATGGTTGTTGTGATTCCTACAGCGGAGCTGGAGCTTTCGTTATCGATAAGCTCTTGGAGATGACAAGGCAGGCACTCGAATCAGGGTCTTCTGACACGACAATCCTTTTAGATTGTTGGACTCCTGATGAACGCCATCGCGATTGGATGCTTCGCCAATTAAGAGAACGCGGTGCAGAGCGAGTGATTGGGTTGTACTTTGTGACTTCGCTTGAAACAACTGTTCGTTGGTTCGTGAAAAGAGAATGCAAAGACCCATTAGATACATGGAGGCAAGAATCAAATGAGCGCGTCTGTCGTAATAATTATGGGGTCTTTCATTGCCTTGCTGCTGACGTAAGGGAAGGTAAAAGGTTCGACGCTGTTAGGCGCATTAAGCCAGAACAGCTGGAGCTGTTCCCTGAGTTTGTTGTCCTATGAGACTCGTTTTGATACGGGTCTTTTTTTAATATAAACCAAGTTCTCACTTCCGCTATCACGTGAGAGCAAAACGTTTCTGAGGTTTCTGGTGTTTGTTAATTGTTTAGGTTTTTCAAAAAAAGATCGATCTCTTTTCTGTTTTTAAAAGTAGTTACTTTTTCTTGAAAATTTAGAAGAAAATCTCGAAGTTTTGGCCCGTTTGCAAATGTTCGTCTGATAATTTCACGAAAAAACTTAATATCTTCCCACATACTAACTTGCGTATGTCTTTCGGGCCGATTTAGTATACGTATCGCATGATTGAGAAGCCGTTGCCAAAGTGGGATATCAAGAAATAGAACCTTGTCCGCTCTCTTTGCTATTTCTGGTTGTATTCGAGAATAAAATCCGTCTGAAACCCAGGATTCAGCATCTATAGCGGCCATTGCTTTTTCTTTTACGTATGCACGGACTTGTTCAATATTAGGTGTGTCGTGGCTTCCTTGTCTTCCTCCTGCTTCAAACCAAAATCTATCAATATGAATGTGGGGTATAGCAAGCTTATTACTTATCGCCTCGGCAAGAGTCGATTTTCCACTTCCTGGTAAACCTATGATTGTAAGTCTCATACAAAAAGTATATCGCAAATCTGGTGTTTGTTCGTGCTAGTATGAAAATAATATGGAAATATCTTCTCAACTGAAAGACATAAAGACTATCATGGAAGGTTTTCAAAAGCCTTGGTTCGTATGTGGAGGGTGGGCGATAGATCTTTTTCTTAATCAACAGACTCGCCAACATGCGGATGTTGATGTAGGTATTTTTCGCGAAGATCAACAATTTCTTAGAGAATATCTCAACGATTGGCAAATATATAAAGTGGTTGAAGGAGAAGCAATCAACTTGAAGAAAGATGAGTTGCTTGAATTACCTATTCACGAACTAAAAGCGCTAAAAGGCGATCAGGAAATCGAAATATTGCTGAATAATTCAGATGCAACAGATTGGGTATACAGAAGAGAAGAAACGATTACATATCCAAAAGAAAAACTTACTCAGTATAGAGACGGAATTCCGTATTGGGCTCCAGAAATTTCATTACTATATAAAACAAAAGAGACTCGATCAAAGGACGAGCAAGACTTTGCAAACGTTTTGCCACATCTTTCGCAAGAATCAAGGCAATGGCTTAAAAGCGCAATCGAAAAAACGAAGCCAGGGCATGGGTGGTTAGCCGGGTTGTGGTAAACAGTTTCTCACTTCCTCTACCGTAGGGAACAAAACGTTTTTGAAATTTGTGGTGTTTGGTAATGAATGCAAAAAAGAACACCGAGGTATCGGTGTTCCAGTGAAGGCAATTCGTTTTTATCTTTTCCTTTGAACTATTGGTTCTTTGAAGATTGCCAAGAGCATGTTTGTGACAAGGCCAACTTCTTCGTGATAGCACAAAGCCATGTGTTTCAGGTCGAAGTCTAGTTTCTTGGTTTCAACCACAAGTGCTGCCCGGAATTCATTGGCATGGTCAATATCGGCACGGCCATGTTTATCGACATACTCGAAGTCCTTGAACCCGAGCACCTTGCCCCAACGCCTCATTTCCGGAATGAAGACGAGAGAAGTGTTTTCCAGAAGCATCATCACGACCAAGCCACTCAAGGGATGGTCGGGAACGATCAGCTCTTCGAGACGATCCTGGTTGGTGCGAAGTCGGCCTGCGTTCACAAAAGTGCCATATCGGTGGGGGTTTGGATCGGCCTGGTCGACGTAGCGAGTGAGTATAGCGGGGTGATCGTCACCAATTTCACAAAGAAGATTGTCAGCACATGCAGCGCGAGCTACAGCGCTCTGACAACCTTCCCAGGTTTTGGCCATCCAGGGTACGAAGTTGGGTTTGATTAAAGTTTCGTACCGTAACAGGCGTGGGACAATTGTGTCGTTTCGGCACGGAAAACATGACTTCAGCTTGTTGCTGAGGTCTGTATTCCACTTGGTGATCAACTGGCGAATTGTGGTTGGTTTTGACAAGGTACTATCCTCCGGGTCTAGGGAAAAGGGATTATTTCAGAGCTATAATAGCATACATCTTTTTTTACTTTCGTCAATGCGTATTCAGAAAGTTCTTACTTTCTCTACCGAAGGAGGAGCACCTATTGACATAGTATGTGTTATCTGATACGTGTTTAATCACGTTCCTTGCACTGGGTAGAGGCTTTGAAAGGAGGCCCTGGTGTCCCAAGTCCTACACCAAAAAATACAAGTATGAAGGTTGATTTAACTGTTTATTATACGGACGGTTCGTCGGGTATTGTCACTATTGAAAAGCCTCCTGGTGCCCACCCTGACTCCATTGCTACTTTGTTCGAAGGCGTTGCGGAAGCGGAGCGTAGTGGGAAAGAGGTCTCAAAAATCGGTCGTTCGAAGGTAAATCCCTTTTCTGCTCCTCCTGGCCCCCTGGTTATTGATGATAACCTTGTAACTCGCGCAGAAGTCTTTGGCCAGAGATAGTGACTTCGGCCCCACCAATTCGCAAAGAATTCATTCAACAAAACCCTCTGTTTACAGCGGGTTTTCTTTTGCTTATAAGAAAAAACAGTTTCTTCCTTCTTTCACTGCAGGGAGCACTACGTTTCTGACCTTTCTGGCGTTTCCCAGCACAAGTGCTACGCTTGAAGTATGCAAACTAAAAAACTTGAAACTGGAGTGTTGCGCAATCGCGTCTATGAACATTATCGCGGCAATCGATATATCGTTGTTGATATTGCAAAAAATGCCGATAAAGATGGGGATGAATTTCTCGTGATATATAGAGCGCTCTATGATCATGGGCAGCTGTATGCAACATCTCTTGAACGATTTACGGGCGTAAACGCAGAGGGCAAACAGCGATTTCGTTTACTTGAACTTGAAGAAGAAAATAGAAACCCAGCGCATAGCTATCCGACAATTACTATGTAATGACTCTTGGGCTAGTGAGGGTATAACAGGTTCTCGCTTCTTCTATCGTACGGAGCGAATTAATAAATGGCTAAATATAGATATAATTTCATCTTTATGGAATTTAATATTGACATTATAATTATAATATGATAATATATTTTCATTCAGTTTTTCTGTTTTAGCTACCAACCCGTTTTCGAAAGGACGCACAAATGTCTCAAGTAAAGCTCTTTCTCATCACAGTTGCTCAACCGGGGCTTTCGCAGACAGGAGTTTCAGATGAGCTCTTGAAAATGTTAGACGAACGCGGTTTCCGTTTTGCTACGCAGGATGAAGTGAAAGCACTTGCAGAGGAATACTCGTTTGACTTGGCAGAAAACGTCAAAGAGGAGGATGCTTTGCCACCATTTTATTTTGTGGATTGTGGTGGGAATGGGAAACTTATCACGAAAACTCAGCGATACTCCACTGGCATATGTTTCGTCGTCGCAGACAAGTAAGCTTTCCACCTTATCCGTTTCAATTTTGAAGCTCGGGCAAAAATGTCTGAGCTTTTTCTTTACCCAAAGATTCTCACTTCCTCTACCGCAGAGAGCCAAGCGTTTCTGAGGTTTCTGGTGTTTCTTTTCGCTAGCAAGAGAATGCCGATGGTATCATTCCTATATGAATGATAGCCAAATAATTACTGCTCAAGTTATTGGAGGTGGGGTAAAAACCATGGAGAGTAATAATCAAATTATTCCGTGGTGGAGCTTTGGCAAAACTGCTATCGCTGCAGCGACCTTACGACTGGTTCAAGACGATCGTCTTGAGCTGGATGCCTCTTTTGAAGGCAAGCCATATACACTCCGACAACTTCTCATGCATACAAGCGGCTTATCCGATTATGGAATGCTTCGAGATTATCATGAAGCTGTTGAACACAACGAACATCCTTGGGATTTTTCGGATATGGTAGAACGAGTAAATGTAGATACATTACTTTTCGAACCTGGAAAGAAGTTTTCTTATTCGAATGTGGGATATGCTCTCATACGAAATAAAATAGAAAGAATGACAGACAAGAATCTTCAGAAAAGCCTAGAAGAGTTGGTATTTACTCCCTTAAAAATCAAAGGGGTGACTGTCGCGAACAATACTTCAGACTTAG
>DATIIA010000097.1:0-2337 GCA_035480115.1 Candidatus Anderseniibacteriota bacterium
CCAAAAGCATTTATTAACGAACATGTTTTTAATTTAGATGAAAAAATTACTTGGATTAACGTTGCAATCAGCACTCCCAATCTAATTAAATCTGTTGTTCCACCAATAAAAATATTGAATGATACAATGGCCTTAATCCAAAGCCCGTGACGACTTCACATAATTTAACGTGATTAAGCAAATTAATGTGTGTTAGGTGAGTAGGCCGATAGCACTTCCCCATCAGCCGCTCTTTAAACCGTACGTGAACGTCTCCGCTCATACGGCTTCCATTAGACAAACGATTGTGTGACACCCTGCCTCCAATGTACAAATAGTCGCGCCTCTCTCCGTGCTATATTCTTGATAAACTTATTCGCTTCCGTTCCGCGACCTTTTAACTTCTTGTACTTATTCATAGCCCAAGCAACCAATGTCATATTAAAATGATGCCATACCGGATATATTGCAGATCGATAATACGCTCCATAATAATTCAGCCAGCCTTGTAGCACAGGATTATATGCCTTTGCTATTTCCTCCAAACTGAGTTCCGTTCTATTGCGCCAATTTAATTGCCTCGTCTTCTTCCGCATCGCTTTTAGTGAAGCTCGACTAACCGCAGGTGTGAAACTCTGAAATGTTGTTCCATCTTTTCTCTTTGCGCGTCTTCCCCGAAAAGTATAACCCAGAAAATCAAAACTCGTTTTCCCGTACTTGCTTCTTCTGCTTCCGTCTTTACAGTACACAATACGTGTTTTATCCGGATGAAGCTCTAGTCCACATTTATCAAAACGCAATCGCAAATCATTCAACAGTCGCTGCGCTTGCTCTTCCGTTTCACAGTGAACCAAACCATCATCTGCATATCGACACCACGGCTTTTCTGGATGATTCCTCTGCATCCACAAATCAAACGCATAATGCAGAAATAAGTTGCTTAACACTGGACTGATCACTCCTCCTTGCGGAGTACCTCGATCTCTCTCAACTAACTCCTCTTTACTTATTTGTAACGGAGATTTCAACCAGCGCTCAATGTACAACACAACCCATTTGCATTCAGTATGCTTATGGACTGCTTTCATCAGCAATTCATGTGGTATATTATCGAATAGTCCTTTGATGTCATATTCCAACACCCAGTCATAACGCCAACAGCGTTCCCGGGTGATACCTATTGCATCCAAGGCAGATTTGTTAGGCCGATATCCATATGAGTTCGGTAGAAAATATGGCTCTACTTCAGTCTCAAATTTCGTCCTTACAACTTGTTGTGCTATCCGATCTGCTACCGTCGGTATGCCAAGTATACGAAATCCTCCGGATTTCTTTGGAATCGGAACCGCCATCACGGGCGGCGGAAAATAACTGCCTGATGACATCCGATTCCATAACTTGTACGTATTGTCTTTTAGATTCCGCTCAAACTCTTCTAGCGATTGACGATCTACACCAGCTACTCCAGCATTTGCTTTCACATGATTGAATGCGTCAACAAATAGCTGTTTCGGTATATCAAATGGTTTTGTCATCTTTAATATCTCCTCCTGATTACTCAGTTGAATATCACATTTGACTGTCTAACGTAGCTCCTTTGCTCCACAACCATTACAGTTGCTTCTTCACTACTACGAGCTACTCCGCCACAGTGTCTTGCATCGGTACTCTCATCCTTATGGTTTCAGCCATTTGGATTTCTCCCTTGTCATCAAGACGACTGCTTCCCACAGTTCCATAGAAAAGCCTGAATCAGACTCACGCCACCTCTACACCGGACATCATCTACACAACTTTCAGATCGCCTGTAGACTTTTTTTTTCCGAGGATATCTCCAAGACCCCCATTTCGATGCCGCCTTGGTCTTACGATGCTTCAACAGTGGTTCAGGGATATTCGTCTTTCTGATTCTCACCTGACAGATTAATCTGCCTTTTCACTCAACGCTCACGACCATTGCTCTTTACAGTAGCCGCTTGAGCTGGTTTGAAGCCTGTTTCTGATAACCGACTTCGATGGGCCTTCCATCATCTTTTCTACAGCTTTACAACTCCATCTTAATTCCCTTTAAAATGGTTTGTGTGCCTGTGGCACACCAGAGATCCGACCCCGTTCGCACTCTATCTCCCGCACCCTCAACAGTATGCAGACTTCCTTGACTCGCTGCGCCAGTTAAACCTCTTCGCATGATTCGCCCCCATTAAATGTCATTTAAAAATTGAATTTTCATTCGTTATTTTTAAGCTTTCGCTTGTACTTGTTGATCAATAATCTTCTGGCAGAATTGATTGAAAATTATATTAAGTAATATAAAGTGACTGAATGATATACATGTGCACGAAAAATGAATAGAGCTAA
>DATIIA010000098.1:0-14906 GCA_035480115.1 Candidatus Anderseniibacteriota bacterium
TTTTCTGGCTCTTTAACTAGATCGTGAGGTGGGTATGGCAGCAGCTCAAGGGACACAAATTCGATTTTCCGCACAGGCTCAAGCTATATTAAGAGGTCTGCAAAGGCGGCTCATGGTTGACGATATCGATAAACTACCTAAGTTGCTCGATGCACTAATTGCGGCAGCTGAGGTTCGTATGGGAACTCCTGACTTTCAGACGACTGTGGAAATGCTGAAACGTACCTAGTGGCAAATTCAATATAAACTCACCCTCTTTGATGAGCCCTGCGAGTGCATGTGGCTCATTTTTATTTACCCTCTCCCAACTGAGTGGTATACGAATCCCAGTTTTTCCATTTCTTTGGGATCAAACATGTTTCGGCCGTCTATAATAATAGGGTTATGCAACGATTTTTTTACGAATTCCCAGTCTGGATTTTTGAATTCATCCCATTCAGTAACTATTACTAACGCATCAGCGTCTTTGAGTGCCTCTTCTTTTGAAGAGACATACTGAACTTTATCTCCAAGTACTTCTTTTGCCGTATTGCGAGCTTCAGGATCGTATGCTGCGATAATCGCCCCGTCTTTATGTAACCTCTCTACAATCGTAATTGATGGTGCATTGCGCATATCATCCGTATTTGCCTTAAATGCCAATCCCCATAGTGCAATTTTCTTGCCTTTTGTAATCCACAATGCTTTTTCAATCTTCTGAATAAATAATTCTCGCATATCGGAGTTTATTTTTTCTACTTCCTTTAATACGTCGAAGTTATAGCCTAAGTCTTCGGCAATCGTAATGAATGCTGATACGTCTTTCGGGAAGCATGAGCCACCGTATCCGATGCCTGCGTTCAGGAATGATTTGCCAATTCTGGAATCTAGCCCCATGCCATATGTCACTTGATCGATGTTCGCATCGGATAATTCGCAAATACGAGCGAGTGCATTTGCAAATGATATTTTCATTGCTAAGAAGGAGTTGCTCGCATGCTTGATGAGCTCAGCGCTGTTTACATTCGTTTCAATAAAGGGCGCTTTGATTGGTTCATAAATTTCTCGCATGATCTTTGCGGCGCGTTCGTTTGCTACCCCAACTACAATTCGATCTGGCTTCATGAAGTCTTCAATAGCAGAACCTTCTCGTAAAAATTCTGGATTACTCACCACATCAAAATCTAATCCATGCGGATTATATTGTTTTACTGCTTCTAATACCCGCTCACCAGTTTTTACCGGAACGGTACTTTTATCAACAATTACTTTATATGATGTTGCAGCTTCAGCAATTTCTCGAGCAGCTCCTGCGACATAGGATAAGTCAGCCCTTCCGTTTGCAAGGGGAGGGGTGTTTACAGCAATAAAAATAACTTCAGATTGATCTACAGCTTTCTTTAAGCTTGTTGTAAACGTTAAGCGACCTTCTTTTACATTCTTTTTTACTAAATCTTCTAGTCCTGGCTCATAAATCGGAATATGACCGTTTTTCAATTTTTCGATTTTTGATTCGTTATTATCGACAAGAACGACGGTATGGCCGATTTCAGCCAAGCACGTGCCGGAGACAAGGCCGACGTATCCTGCTCCAATAAACGCGAGTGTGTGTGGTGATGATGGTTTTGACATGTACTCTTTATACCTAAGGCTACAAAAAAATACGAGTGTTGTTTTGCTTAATAAGATTATCGGCTATTAAAGACTTTATAATTTCTTGTGGGGAATAATCCTGTTCATCTTCTCGCAGTTCATCTTCTAAGAAGTCGAGTGCAGCCGTTTTTGGCATTGATTTGTCGGGTTGAGTTAATAGATTGCGCATTAATTTTGCCCGGTAGGAACGAAAGGATCCTTTGAATTTGCTTTGTTTGTTGTAATGCCGGCTTTTTTTATTTATTTTTTTATCTTTGAGAACAAGTGCTCCGTAATCAAATAGGGCCCAATGCCAATTTCTCGCATCTTCTTTGGGAATCGCTTTTTTTGCTATCTTTAAAATTTCTGAATCATGAACGTCTGTTTGATCTTGGAAAAAGAAATGTAAATATACTCTTCTGATATTCGTATCTATAAAAGCGTCTGTATTTCCAAATGCAAAACAAGAAATGGCTCCTGCTGTATAAGGCCCAATACCTGGCAGGGTGAGGAGTGTTTTAACGTCTTTTGGAAATTTGCCATTAAAATCTTGTTCTATTTTTTTACATGCTTCTTTTAAAAATCGTGCTCTGCGCCAATAGCCTAGCCCGGACCATATCGCCAGTAAATCCGAATCTTTACACGTGGCAAGCGCCTTGCTATCAGGAAATGCTTGTAAAAATTCTTTGTATTTTGGAAGTACTCGGGAAACTTGTGTTTGCTGGAGCATGATTTCCGAAACCATAATCCGATATGGATTTTTTGTGTTTCGCCAAGGCAAGTTTCGTTTATGTTCTTTGTACCAATCTAAAATGGTTTTTTGAAATTTAGGAATGGTCATAAGGAAACATCAATCCTTTTTTTGCGATAATCAAAAACCACGGCGTAAAATGTTCCGGATGATCGATGATTTCTCGCTCCAAGTCTTGTTTTGAAATCCATCTATATCCCATTGCTTCTTCTGGATTCAAATTCGGCTCATCATTAAACATTCCGTAGTACACATGCAGAAATTCATGTTCGATTAAATCTGGAGGAACGGGAACGTTGTATATGAAAGTAGTTTGTTTAGTGAGATCACAATCGAATCCCATTTCTTCAAATAATCTTCTATGTGGCGCAGCGTCTGTTTCTTCTCCGAGCATTTGATGTCCGCAGCATGTAACAGTCCAGAGTCCTCCCGAGTGATATTTTTTGAGTGCTCGGTGTTGAAGCATCATCTCTCCTTTATCGTTATAAATAAGCACCGAAAATGCTCGATGTAATAATCCTAGCTGATGTGCCCGAAGTTTTTCTTCGGTTCCCGTTTCTTGATCTTTTTCATTAACTAAGATCACTGTATTTCGGCGTTCTTCTTCTGTCATAGTGTTGTGCCGGCGGAGGGACTTGGTCGCCAAATCGGCGACCACCCGCCGTATTGGCGGGTGAACTCTTTTCCGACTGTGCCGCGGGAGAGAATCGAACTCTCATGAGGAAACCCTCGCAAGATTTTGAGTCTTGTGCGTCTACCGTTCCGCCACCGCGGCATAAGCCACTCCGGCTTGCGATTATGGTATACTAGTTAAAGATGAATAAAAAATCAAAAAATACAGATAGGCCAGCAACTCAGCATGACTTGGAAGTATGGGGTGGAAATCTGTCCGCTCGTGCAGAAGCTACAGAGCATAGATTAGATCTTATGGAAGATGAGCTAAAAAAGCATACGAGGTTATTTGAGTCTATTTTTGGAATACTTGAATCAATTCAAGGTCAATTAAAAACAATGCTTCATATTCCTGACAACGTAGAGCGGCATGAAGAACGCATTACTAAGCTTGAAGTAAAAGTTCGGTTACTACAAAAATAGGCTTTACTTGCTGACGAAGAGGTTGGGTATAACTTCATATTGCTAGGGTGTGTAAAACCCTATACCATTGAACGTATCGTATGTCGGAAACACTCGCCGTAGTCAATCAAAAAGGGGGAGTGGGGAAAACGACCACCAGTGTTAACTTGGGGAGCTACCTTGCCGACTCTGGAAAAAATGTATTGATTGTTGATTTGGATCCGCAAGCAAATGCTACTGCGGGAGTTGGCGTTTCGATACGCGAAGGAATTCCGAGTTTATATGATTTACTTGCGGGCGAAGTTGCTGTCGAAAATGTTATTTTCCCAACGCACTTAGAACGATTGAATATCATTCCTTCCACCCCTGATTTAGCAGGTGCTGCAATGGAATTGATGGATGCAACATATAGAGAATATCGTCTTCGTCGTGCATTGAAGGCTGTTAAAGATAGTTATGATTTTATTTTAATTGATTGTCCGCCGAGCTTAGGACTTCTTACTATTAATGGATTAACTGCAGCAGACAGATTGCTAATTCCTGTGCAATGTGAATTTTATGCACTCGAAGGATTAAATCAGTTATTAACCACCGTTGATTTGGTTCGAAAACATCTCAACCCACGATTGCAGGTATTAGGTGCAGTGCTTACGATGTTTGATCGTCGAACGGCGCTATCTCGCAGGGTTGTTCGAGAAGTTCGAAAAACATTTCCAGGACATGTATTCGAAAGTATTATTCCGCGCAATACTGAACTTGCGGAAGCCCCAAGTACTGGGCAAACTATTTTAGAATATGATCGATTATCGCCGGGAGCCAGAGCCTATGAATATTTGTCAGAAGAATTATTGAATCTCTACTCTTAATTACATATTATCTATGGGACTTGGACGAGGATTAGCATCACTTATACCAAAGCGCGATCGAGGATCGGCTGATGATGTGTTGGAAAAGATCGATAGTATGGAAGAGCTGGATGAAACAGAAGCTCAAGAAACAGGTGCTATGCAGGATTTCCGTGATTTAGAACCAAATATAGAAGATGAAGTAATTAAGCCTCCAGTGAAGCCTCTCGTGACGCCTATTTTCTTGGACCCAGAAGAAGCAGTAGAGAAAAAAGTTTCTGTTACTGAAGCAACTACGGATGAAGAACTTGAAGAAGAGCAGGTTGAGGACGAAGAAGAGGCTGTTGAAGCACCGGAACCAGAAGTTGAACAGCCTAAAGAAATTGAACCAGAAATGCCAGAAGTGCCGCGTCCCGAAGAGATGGAAGAGGAAGAAACGGCTCCTGATGCGCTTGCAAATGAAGCCATGAAGTACGATGGTATTTGGGATCGTCATGAAGACCAGATCCTCCATATTCCAATTGGAGATATTACGATCAACCCACTTCAACCTAGAAGATCGTTCGATCAAAATGAATTAAAAGACTTACAAGAGTCTATTGCAAAGAATGGAATCTTACAGCCCCTTGTTGTTCGCAGGTTAGATGATAATAAATTCGAATTAATTGCAGGAGAACGCAGATTGCGATCTGCAAAAGCATTGAAGTGGGATAAAGTGCCGTGCGTCATTCGAAAAGATGTTAAGTCCGATCAATCACGATTAGTATTTGCGTTAATTGAAAACATTCAGCGAGAAAATCTCAATCCTATCGAAGAAGCGCTTGCGTATAAGCAGCTTAATGAAGATTATGGTCTCACTCACGAAGAAATCGGAGAGCGCGTAGGGAAGAGCCGAGTAGGGGTTACAAATATTGTTCGCGTGCTTCAGCTTCCTGCAGAAATCCAGCGGGGAATGGTAGAAGGGAAAATTACGATGGGCCATGCGAAGGCAATTTTGATGATCCCTGATCCGGAAAAACAAATTAGATTCTATCACCATTTAGTTGATGAAGGACTCACTGTTCGAAAAGCAGAATTACGTGCGCGTAGAATTCAGCGAACAATGGTCACGGGAGTCTCCACGCCTCGCAATCGATTAAAAGATCGCCATCCGCTCTCGATGAAATATACGCCGCTTATTGAAGAACGATTCGGATATAATACGCATATTAAATATGAAGAAGATAAGCACGCATTTGAAGTAGTGCTCCGTGCAAGTAACGATCAAGAACTCGAAGAACTCGTAGGCCGCCTCTTAGGCACTCGCAGCCTCCCACCAAGCGATTTGGATCGCGACGTAATTGAAGACTAAATAAAATTAATTCAAAAGTGTCATTCCCGACTTGATCGGGGATCCACGTTTTTATTTGGTAAAAACGCATTATTTTGATACTTTTACAAAATTGAATTGAAATGTTATTGACAAATAATTACACATATGCTACTATTTTTACACGGTAGAAATGGTTGGTTTTCGAAATGAACCCTCTTTTACAAAGGAAATACGATGTCCAACGTCACGTTAAGTTTGACCATGGAGTGTACAGAAGAGTTTTTCGCTGCTGTAATCGGAAAATTCATGGAATGGCCGAGCGTTAAGGATACGCGCTATACAGCTCCGGAAAACATGATTCATCTACTGACATATGGAGATGAAGAAACCGTACAACCACGCGGAATGCTCGGTGCAGCTTTAGTGAAGGCTGTGCTTGAGGCGCATCCGACCATTGCCCATGACCATGCAAGGCTCCAAGAGTTGGAGGACGACTGGCAAGTTTGGCGCAATGCTCGTATTACAAAAAACGAGCAATTTTATGACGAGAATCTTCGTGCGCGAGTCCGTGAGTACGTTGGAATTCAATTGAGATATAGCCCCAAGAACGAGAATTGGAAAGAAAGTGCAATGGCGCTGGAGTAATTACAGATAAAACGTCGTGCGCGAGTTGCTCATTGATCCCTGTATATTTTTTACAGGGATTTTTTTATTAAAATTTTTGACCTGGATTCCGGATCAAGTCCGGAATGACAACGTGCATCTCCCGCCCCCTCCAACTCCCCCTCGGGCAGGGGGAGAGAACGACGACTCCTCTCCTTACGAAGCAGAGGCTGGGCGAGGTTATGCTTCTTCGTTTTCTTTTTTGAACTTACACGTTTTGGAGCTGCAGCGGATCGTATTTTTTGCGCCGTATACTAATAAGCTGTTACATTGTGGGCATTTTTCTCCGGTTGGTTTGCTCCAGTATGCATTTTTGCATTCTGGATATTGGTCGCACGCATAAAACGTTTTGCCGTATCTCGATTTCTTTTCGATAATGCTTCCTTTTCCGCATGCCGGGCATTTTACACCCGTATCTTTAATAATAGGAGTAATGTGCTTGCAATCTGGGTAGCCAGAGCATCCTAAGAATGCCCCAAAGCGTCCACGTTTTACGATGAGTGGCTTTCCGCAATCAGGGCACATTTTTCCTGAATATTCTTCTTCTAATTTCTTTTCATCGCCCATAGGCTCCGTGAACTTACATTCAGGATAATTACTGCAGGCCTTGAATTTGCCGAATCGGCCTAATTTAATAACAACATCGCTTCCGCATTTTGGACATTTTTCATCCGTTTTTTCTTGTGTTAAATCTTCTTTTTTTAGTTCTTTATTCTTTGACCCGATTAATGCGTGAAAGGGATCATAGAACTCTTTAATCACAGGCTGCCATTTTTTATCTCCTGAAGCTACGTCATCAAGGCTTGCTTCCATATTGGCAGTAAATTCTGTATCAACAATATTTGGGAAGTGTTCGGTGAGTACGCCGTTTACGAGTGTTCCTATCTCCGTAGGCGCTAATCGTTTTTCTTCATTTTTTTCTACATATCCGCGCTTTTGAATAACATCAATTGTCGGTGCGTAGGTACTAGGCCGGCCGATGCCGTGTTCTTCTAAGGCTTTTACAAGAGTAGCTTCTGAATATCGAGCAGGGGGCTGTGTAAAATGTTGTTCTGGCTGTAATTTTGAAAGCTCGAGAACGTCACCTTCTTTTAGTTCGGGTAGAACGGATTCTTGCAGCGCTGCTTTTTCCCCTAGTGCCCGCACGAATCCGTCGAATGCAACAGTCATGCCATTGGCACGAAATATATATTCTCCAGCCGTAATATCGATTGCTGTTTGATTTAATACAGCTTCTGTCATTTGCGACGCAATCATGCGCTGCCAAATGAGTCGATATAATTTGATCTGGCTGGGTTCAAGAAATTTCGCAACGTCATCCGGAGTACGAGAAGGGTCGGTAGGGCGGATTGCTTCGTGGGCTTCCTGCGCACCTTTTGATTTTTTAGAGAATACACGCGGTGCTGCAAGCGCATAGTTCGGTCCAAAAAGTTTGGTAATAGCGTTCGTTGCAGCTGTAACAGCTTCGGCTGCTAAGTTTAACGAATCCGTTCTCATGTAGGTAATAAGCCCAGTGTGCCCCTCTTCGCCAAGCGCAATACCTTCATATAATTGTTGGGCAATCATCATTGTTTTTTTGCTCGAAAACCCAAGCTGATTAAACGCTGCTTGTTGCAGGGTACTTGTAGTAAATGGCGCTGGGGGAGTTCGTTTCCGTTCCTTTGTTTCAATATGGGAAACAGTATATGGTGCACCTGCTAGTTCTTTCTGAATGGTATCACTTTCTTCTTTAGATTTTATGCCTAGTTTTGGTATTGCTTTTTCTCCTTTTGCTTTTAAGAAGCTAGAAAATTCGGAGCCGTCTTTTTTTAATAATGCTTCGAGTGTCCAGTATTCATCTGATTTGAATGCTGCAATTTCTTCCTCACGTTCTACAATGAGGCGTACTGCAACTGATTGTACGCGACCTGCTGATAATCCTCGTCGAACTTTATTCCATAGCAGCGGGGATAGCTCGTATCCAACTAAGCGATCAAGTACGCGACGTGCTTGCTGAGCATCAACGAGATTAATATCAAGTTCTCTAGGGTGACTAATAGCGTTCTGAATAGCGGACTTAGTTATTTCAGAGAATGTTATACGTTTTGCTTTTTCGGGCTTCGGAGCCAGTACTTCATATAAATGCCATGCGATTGCTTCTCCTTCGCGATCTTCGTCAGTTGCGAAGTAAATGATATCGGCTTTTGCGGCATATTTTTTAAGTTCTTTAATTCTTTCTTTTGCTTTGTCGGGGATGATATAGGTAGGAATAAAGTCTTTTGCTACATCAACTCCGATTTTTGATTTTGGAAGATCGCGGACATGTCCGTAGCTACTTTTTACAATAAAACCCTTTCCAAGATATTTTTGGATTGTTTTTGCTTTTGCTGGTGATTCAACAATTACTAAGTTCATACTATGTGGAGAGTAAACAGGTAAATGAATGAAGAGTCAAGAAAGTTTGTGTTTCTCCCCCTTGGATAAGGGGGAGCGAGAGGGGGTGCGTCGCCATGTTCTGACCCCACCTCGCCTCCCCTCATATGAGGGGAGGAAATCGCATTACTTCTTAACATAGTTCATACCGCCAACATGCGTTACTACACCCACCATTTCCAGTTCTGCGATGCTCGCAGAAGCATCCTGGATGGTTATATTGCATAATGCCGCGATATCTTCAATATGCAGGGGATCGGCAGATAATTTAGATACAATAAACTCTAATTCTTCACGAAGCGGTTCGTGTGTTAATGTTTCCTGATCGCTTTCCGATAACTCGTATATTGATAAAATATCAGCATGATCCAACACCATTGCGGCACCATCTCGAATGAGCATATTTGTGCCCTCGCACGCTGGGTCAGTAATAGGGCCAGGGATAGCAAGAACGTCTCGATTTTCTTCCATTGCTAAGCGAGCTGTTATAAGGGATCCGGATCGTTTAGCTGCCTGTACTATTAATGTTGCTCTGCATAATCCGGCGATGATTCTGTTTCTGGCAGGGAAGTTTCCTAAATATGCTGGAGTCCCGGGTTCGTATTCTGAAATAATTGCTCCTCCGGATCGTAAAATTTCTTGCGCAATTGTTTTATTGCCTCTTGGATACAGTGATGCGTCGTCAACGCCAGATCCAAGAACAGCAATAGTGGGGCGATTTTGATCAACGCAAATTCGGTGCGCAAAGCTGTCTATTCCATACGCCATTCCCGATACAATGCTTACGCCTGCTCGTACGCATGGAGGCAGTAACGTTGCACATGCTTGTCGACCATATATGGTTGCTTTTCTACTGCCTACAACGCCTAGTAAATAGGACGATGATAAAATAGTTTTATTGCCTCGTATATATAACTGCTCAGGCGGTTTATGAATTTCCCGTAATAAATCGGGATATTCAGGATCGGTATATGAAATGACGGAAATATCGTCTGCCATATATTCATTCAAACATGGTTTTACTTGTTTTGGTAGGCTTATTAATTCGTTGGGGGCTTTGCGAATATATGATATTCTTCCATTGTGCGAGTTCAGAAAAATAAATTATTAAAAAATTTGTTGATATGGATTGTTCCTATTGTTTTAGTTACTACTATTATTTTTTATTATTTTTTGCCAATTTTAAAAACATGGAATTGGAATTCGTATTACCAGCCCAATTATCACATTACTATCAAATATCCTCCTAATTGGAAGGTAGCAACAACGTGTGGTGGATTATGTTTTATAACCTCAAGCGGAGACAGCGTGCTATCGATCAAGTTTTTTTATAATCCTGTTTCTTCTCGAGGTAGTTGGCAAGAAGAGAGTCAATGGGCTGGTAATATTCAAACTAAGTTGATGCGTATTCAGGGGCGGGATGTCCTTAGTACTACGTATACTCAAGATGACCCAGCTCCTTATTATGTTGAAGATCTAACCACGCCAGTATTTAATGGGAGGGCATATGTAAAATTGGGTATCGATAACTGTCCACTTGCTTCTAAGGATGAATGTGTCTCAGTTCTTTACAATATGGAAAAGAGTCTCGGACTTCCAACGAAGATGAGTACAGAGTCCCAATTTTATAAAGACGACAAATATGGTTTTTCCTTTATATATCCACCAATGACGGAGGTAAAACGTTATTTGGACGGAGAAGATGGTGCAAAGCCAAGGGGATATTCACAATTTGGTATCGCTGAGGGTACTGACAACGGTGGTGGTTTTGGATTTTTTCTTTATTATAAGAAATCGCCGAACGAATCTTTATCGCATTGGTATAATAATCTTTCTGAGGAGGCTATAGATGTAGGACCTGGACCTCGGCAGATTATTCAAGAAGGTACATATTATGGATATAATGGCATAAAGACTCATAAAATAAATGTCCCGCTTAAATCAGATGCTTATATTATGTATATAGAAAAAAATAATCTTGTTGTTGCGTTTTCTTTTGACGACAAAGATTTTTCAACAGCCGATCCTGACTATCAAGCATTCTTAAATTCATTCCGATTTGAATAGGTTTTTATTCAAGCGAGGAAATAAATTGACCAATTAATTCGGGAGTAACTTTTTCGGTATCCCAAGACAATGTATTCTCGCGTGCTTGCCATCGCGCTGGCGAATTGTTTTGGTTTTTTATATGAGATAATTTTTCGAGTAATTTTACAGGATCTTTGCATGTAATAATAATTCGTATATAAGGTTCCTCATCGTTTGGTGTAATTGTTTTTGTTTGCATGGATAGTATTCCTGATGCAGTTGCAGCTTTTTGTAGTCGTATCATCCGAGAAAGGTTTTGCACTTCTTCTGGTGCTATCCCGAATTCCTCCTGCATAATATGTATATATTCTTGTAATTGGTTACTATTTTTTGATCTGGATAATCGTATGTACCACATTGTTCGTGAATCTGCATCTGGTATATAAGAAGACGGAATAAATGCCGGCAATAGAGTATGAATATCCGCCCGCTCCTGCTCTTCTTCCGCACTGTCAATCATATCGAGATACATATACATGCCCACTGCTGAAGCGGAGCCGCTCTGTTCGGCGCCTAAAATATTGCCCGCACCTCGCAATTCTAAATCTCGCCGAGCAATATCCCAGCCAGATCCCTGTCGAGTGCTTTCGGTAAGTGCGGTGAGGCGCTCCCGCTGCATATCCGTTAATTTTTCTTGAGAATATAAAAAGAGGGCATGGCCTTGGCGGGATCTTCTTCCGATTCTTCCGCGTAATTGATAGAGTTGCGCTAATCCGAAATGGGGTGCGTCCCAAACTATCATTGTGTTGGCATTCGGTAAATCCAAACCATTTTCGACAATACTCGAAGAAATCAAAATATCTATCTCATGAGTATCGAATGCATGAATAATTGCTCCTAGTTGTTCATCGGCTAGTTTTGCGTGCGCTATTTCTGTTCGACAATGAGGAATAAGAGCCTGAATTGTTTCTTTAATCATGCCGAGGCTTCTGATTTTTGATGCGACGATATATATTTGGCCATTACGTTCCAATTCCGTTGTAATTGTGGTTCGCAATGCAGTATCGGAAACTTTTTGAATTTTCGTTTCAATATTTTTTCGTCCTTTCGGTGCAGTTGCGATAACGGAGAGGCTTCGCAAGCCCGACAATGCCATAGATAACGTCCGAGGAATAGGCGTGGCAGAGAGCGACAAGATATCGATTGTTGCACGCATTTTTTTTAAATGCTCTTTTTGTTTTACGCCGAACCGCTGTTCTTCATCGATAATAAGCATTGATAGATTTTTCCACGGAATCGAATGGCTTAAAATTGCATGAGTGCCGATGATAATAACGGGTTTGCCCTCTGAAATTATTTTCTTTGCCTGAGTAATTTCTTTTTTTGAAGAAAATCGTGAGATAAGAAAGATAGAATCCTCGATAGCTGAAAGGCGCTCTCTGAATGTATCAGCGTGTTGCTGTACAAGAAGGGTGGTGGGAGCAAGCAATGCAATTTGTTTTCCATTTGCAAATGCATGCCGCGCAGCACGCATCGCAAGTTCTGTTTTTCCGAAGCCAACATCTCCTACTACGAGGCGGTCCATTGGAATATCTTGTCGCATATCATGCTGAATTTCTTCCCATGTTGTTATTTGATCTTGAGTAAGTTCATGAGGAAATGTTTGTACGAGATTTTTTTCTATGTGCGGGTCTATTGTATATGGATTACGCTTTGCTTCTTCTCGTTTTTTATTGATTGCAATAAGCTCTTTTGCAAATGCCGCAGCATCCTGCTGCGCTTTTCGTTTTGTTTTTTGCCATACAGTTCCTCCTAATCTATATAACACAGGGGAACTTTCGCCTATATACGGTGATACTTTATGAGCAAATGCCACTGGAATAGATAATGTATCACCGTCTGCGTATCGAAGAATAATATATTCGTGTTCCTCATGATGCAGCATTCTCTTTTCTAAGCCTTCAAACATTCCAATTCCATGGTCTGCATGCACGGCAGGTTTTCCTGGGGTAAGCTTGCCGATTAACTCTAATGCTCGTTCTTGTGAAATAGGAGATGAGTATATTCTAGAAGACTTTCGCTTTGATGATGGTATAACGGGCATTTGGATGCTTTGTAATCGTTCTGGTAGCTGTAAGGAAGGCCGCACTATATCAGTAATAATGCTTATTTTCGTATTTTTAGGTATGTCCTTTTCTTTGCCCAAAGAAATAAAGCCGGCTAGCGATTCTTGAAATAATTTTTTTTCATTTGGAAATCGCAGCGGCGGTATAATAAATGCTTGCTCTGCTTTTTTTCGATTATTGTTTGTAGTTATTATTTTATCGATAGAATTTCCAAAAAAAGAAATGATAAGAGGATACTCAAATAGTGGATGCATTATTCGAACTTCATCTCCTCGTACAAAAAAACCGCTTCCTGCTATTGCATGGTTATGGCGCGTATATCCCATTTTCACTAATTTTTTTATAAGATCAGAAATAGAATATGTTTGCCCCAGAGTGAGCGAAAGCTGCAGATTGTGATACGCTGCTCCGCTTGGCGCTGCCATATCAAGAAGTGGGCGAGGAATAAAATATGATCCTGCTGTTTTTTGACAAAACGAGTGCATGGCAAGCGACAATTTCGTAGATATCGTTCCATCTAGTTCTTGCTCGCTCAATTGATCATTAATGATGTGCTGAATTCCCCATTGTTCTGCAATATCTTCAGAAACGGAGTTAATAAGAATAATGGGCTTTTTTGAATAGGCTGGCAGTGTTACTGCGAGCATTGGATTGAGACTATCGGGAATATTTACAGAGAGTTTTTGTGTTCCAATTGCAAGTTCTGTAGAAATATCATGCAAAAATTCATCCCACTCGGGTTGGTATGTTGTTATAATGTTTTTACAGAGCGGGGATTGCACATTAGTTGACATTCTTATATTGTTACTGTAGATTCCATAATCAATCAACTCTCTATGGAGCATATTAAGGAATTAATGAATTTGGGGTTAAAGGATAAGGAAGCTTCCGTATATCTGTCGTGTTTAGAATTAGGTCCTTCCCCAGCACAAATTATTGCCAAGAAAGCAGGCGTGGTACGAGCAACCACGTATGTAATTTTAGAAGAACTGATGGCAATGGGCCTTGTAACAAAATATAAGGAAGGTAAGAAGACGATGTTTTCGGCGGAAGCGCCTCGGCAATTACTCCGACTACTAGAGAAACAAGAAGAAGTGATTCGAGAAAAGCAAAATGACCTCGAACAGATCTTGCCTGAACTACAAATGCTTACGAAAGCTGCAGGCGATAAGCCGTCGGTACGCTATTTTGAGGGGAAAGAAGGATTACGAGCAATACGGCAAGAAATGGTGATGTATGGGCATCCGGGAGATATTTTCTATAATTTTACTCCTGCTGATCATTTAACGAGTGTTTTTCCAGATGACGAAGACACGCATTTTCCTCAGCGAGTCGCTAAGCAAGTTTTCGCAAAAACGCTTTTTACTACTCATTCAGAGTCTCTCAAGTTACACTGGCTTTCCAAAGAACATAGTAAGCTCACTGAAAGACGCTTCGTTTCTCCGGATAAGTTCCCGGTTTCTGCGGGGATGACTATTTACCGTGACCGTATAGCCATAGGTTCTTATACTGGCAAGCTCTTTGGTGTAGTAATTGAAAGCGAGCAAATGGCAAATATGATGCGTGCACTTTTCGAGCTAGCATGGGAAAATGCTCAAAAGGATTGATTTTTATATTGAAAGTGTTATAATGACAATGTTGACAGTTAAGCGGGGCTGTCAATAGTGATTGAGAGATACGATTCTCTCTATAATGGTCCGCAAGAAGCACGTCTCGAAATCCAAATAGGGGAGAGCATGAGGTATGAGCAAATAGCCCATCAATGCCATCTCTCATGGAAGAGGGATAGTAAAGGTTGTGTTGCACATTTTGTTTAGCGCGTACGGAAAACGCACGGAACAAAAACAGGAGCTTAGGCTTCCACCATTTCTTTTTCGCTTACAGCTCATCCCCAAGAATCCATTCGGATTACTTGGGGTTTCTTCTTTTTTGACACTATGATGATGTTCGGGATACAGTTATTAGCTCTTTGAATCCACCATATTTTCCGTAGTGTTCCGCTTCAGTAAGATTTGTTTCTTGGAATCAACCCCTCCTATATTCCAAGGAGCTCCTTGCTGGCGGAACAGTGCGGACAATAGTAC
>DATIIA010000099.1:0-5119 GCA_035480115.1 Candidatus Anderseniibacteriota bacterium
CTGTTACAGGCCCAATGACTGTGCTGCGATCAGACCGTCTCAAAGTCGGAGACAGGGTCATATGCGAAAAGTTTCATGATGGAACGCGGGGGCGGGAGCGGTTCGTAATAATCGCTCGCCCCGTTCCCCAAAGCGCCGCCGTGACCGAAGAAAAGAAGCTGACGGAGTATGAACAATACTTGAAGCTTCACACGCAAGGTTCGCGGGTTGCCCAGCGGGGGAACGCACTCATGATCAATGATACAACTTCGATCAAAGTACGAGGACAAGAAGTCCAGTACGATAGACTCGATCGTGGAAGCGACTACTGCATGTTTGTTGTCCGGTACATGAACGAGAGTAAAGTCGGAGTAAAAGGACTTCATAATCCGATCGTCTCAATCAAGCCGATAACCCGGCTCGAAGGCACCCCAAAAGGAGTGGTCGCTGGAGACGTGGAGATTGGGGATTACACAGTCCATGTTTTATCGGCGAGCGACGAAGAGTGTCGGTATGTTCCGATACGAACAATAAGATAGTTAGTGTTCTTTGAACGAAGAAGTTGAGCCAGAGCCCTTGCAGATGCGAGGGCTCTTTTCTTTTTAATGCGCTACTTCGATATTGATTTGATTGGGTCGAGAGGGTGTACTTGTTACCCAAAATGGCCAGAAATGAATGTCGATGGTGCCAATAGTGGGGAATGAGGAGAAATGGCTTATAAGCTCTTGCTTGGAAAGCCCGAATAAATTATCTTCTGAAAGTTCTTCTGACCCAATCTTTTTTCCGTACGTTCCCGTTAATGAAGCTGCAATGCGTGCCTGCCCGGTATTCCAATCTGTTTGGCTAATGGTGAGCGAGAATGAAGCGGGGTCGTACGAAATAAATTCTTCATCTGGTGCAACATCAGCGCGAAGTGCAAGTGTCATAAGGCTGATAATATCGTGCGAATCGACAATAAATTCCCGCGCTTGTACCGCCGCACTTGCTGTGTAGCTGACGGCTTTACTACCAGCTTGTACAGATGCATCGTTATTTTCTGTATTGACTGAAAGTAAATCTGAGCGTACATCTGCTCCGTTTGCAGCTTTTTTTATGGCATCAAGCGCTTGCTGTTTTGCTGCATCTAGTACAGTTTGTTTTGCGGTATCGATATCTTGTTGAGCAATAGCAGCTGATCCAACTTCTCCTCCGGAAAACGGCGATTTACTTTCTGCGTATACAACTTTTTGCAATCCAGGGGAAAATTTATCGATTAAAAATTTTCCTGGAGCAACGTCGCCACTTGTTCCTTGCTGTTCCGCAGTAACTGTCGCATCAACGGTACCATTAGGAGGAATGATGACCGGATTATCCGTGAGGAACATCACGCCCGTTTGTTCGTATTTTAAATGAGTTTTTGGTAATAATCGTTGCTCTGTGTCTTGGGAATTTGTAAACGTTACCGTGCCTTTGGAATTACCTTGTGTTACTTGGCCGGCAGGTTGAGTAAATGTCTGCTGTGCATGGCCTTCTTGCGTAATAATATTTGCCGGCAATACATAATGTATATAGTCCGGGGTCGTTGCTTTCGAAGAAAGAATAATATCTTTAGACACTTTTCGTTGAACTATTTTAGGATGGATCGTAATCGTTGCATTCGGAAGCCTCGACATCAAGACAACTCCTACAATTCCAATAATAAGTACAATAAGAATGAGTGAGATGCTGCGTTGTGGAAATTGAAATCGAACAGCCATAGATTATGATGGTATACGAATAGATTGCTTGCCAATAATAGCAGCAATTGCTGAAATTGTTGCATCGTCGAGAGTAATGCGATACGGCGTCGCAATTGTTGTTACCGATCCTCCGCGGGGAATGTGCAGCGTAACAGGAATGCCATGAGCATCCACTTGTTTTTCGGAAAGCGTGCTGCGCAATTTTTCGAGATCGTCTCGAGATACGGAAGGGGAAAGGGAAAGTGTAACAGTCGGCCTGCGCTGTTGGCTCTGTGGGATTGCAGGTTCCATCGTTGCTGATTCTTTGGTAAGAGGCCGAATTTTATTTGCCAACACTTTTGCTTCACCATCTTTATCGGAAAGTGTTCCATCTACAATAATCTTTGCGCCGTCTATCCACAGAGTAACGGTTTCTTCTAATAGTTTTGGAAATACCAATATTTCCGCGCTATGGGATAAATCTTCAAGCGTTACAAACAGCATGGGCTTTCCGCTTTTTGTAATAATTTTTTTAATTCGAGAAATAATTCCCGCAATCCTAATAGTCGCGCCGTCCCGCCCGGTAGTAACGGAAGCAAGAGGGGACGCGATACGATCAATGAGCGCAACATATTCCCGAAGTGGATGTTCCGATACGTACAATCCAAGTAATTCTTTTTCCCATCCTAATCGCTCATCTTGCGTGCTTGGCGTTGCCTGTACTAATGTAATTTTGGGTTCGGGTAGGGGAGCGTCTGCAGTTCCAAATAAATTTTTCTGCCCCAAATCAGTTTTTCGGTGTAAGGCCCGATTAAATTCCAAAAGCGCATCTGCATTGGCAAGGACTTGATTGCGATCCGCGCAAAAATCAAAGCCGCCGGCCTTTGCCAAGCTTTCCACGGTTTTCTTATTAAAATCTTTTGCATTGATCCTTCGGAAAATATCGAATAAGTCAGAAAACGGCCCGTGCAATGTGCGCTCTTCAATTAATGCGGTCATCGCGTGTGTACCGACATTTTTAACAGCAGATAATCCGAAACGAATTCCAGGAATATTATCTTTTGTTTTGACTACTGAAAAATCAACTTCGCTTTCATTGATATCTGGAGGAAGAACAGGAATGTTGAGCGCAATTGCATCTGCAACTTCAATAGATTGGCGATCCGTATTTCCTGAATCGCAGGTAAGGAGAGCCGCCATAAACTCTGCCGGATAGTGCGCTTTTAAATATGCAGTGTGATATGCAATCATGGCGTAGCATGCTGCATGAGCACGGTTGAATCCATATCGTGCAAACGGTTCGATGAAGTCCCATACGGCTTGTGCTGTTTTTTGATCCACCTTCTGTGTTTCTATAGCACCAGTGATAAATTTTTGGCGCTGTTCGTCTAATAATTCCTTAATCTTTTTTCCTACTGCTTTTCGAAGAATGTCCGCTCCTGCATAACTGAACCCTGAAAACTGCCGGGCAATCATGAGTACTTGGTCCTGGGTTACGATAACCCCATACGTTTTTTCTAATATAGGCTGTAATGTGGGATGCAGATACGAAATTTTTTTTCTTCCGTGTTTTGCGGCGATGAAATCAGGAATAGAATCCATGGGACCCGGGCGATACAGTGCCACCATTGAAATAATATCTTCAAACTCTGTCGGTTTGAGCTCTTTAAGATACCGGCGCATACCAGATGATTCTAACTGGAATACGCCGATCGTTTTTGCGTCCTGTAGTAATGCATATGTCGCAGCATCGTCAGTGGGCAATCTTTCTAAATCAATTGCTACACCATGAATTTTCTTAATAATTTCTAATGCTTTTTGCAGCACTGTTAAGTTCTTGAGTCCCAAAAAGTCCATTTTTAATAAACCGAGAGATTCTACTGCTCCCATTGCATATTGAGTCACCGTATCTTTGGATCCGTCTGAAGTGCTGGAAAGCTGTAACGGAACATATTCGGTCAGTGGCTTATCGGTGATTACCACAGCCGCAGCATGTGTGCTTGCATGTCTGCATACTCCTTCTAATTTTTTCGCCATGTCGATTAATCGCTTCGCTTGCGGATCGCTCGTATATAATTCTTTTAATTCTCCGTCTTGGGATAATGCTTCTTCGAAATTAGTGAATTGCGGAATTGCTTTTGCGACTTGGTCGCAGAATGAATAGGGGAGCGCAAGTGCGCGGCCGGCATCACGCACTGCGGCGCGAGCTGCCATCGTACCGAATGTAATAATTTGAGATACGTGTTCTTGTCCATATTTTTCGCGCACGTAATCAATAACCTCGCCTCTGCGATCATCGGCAAAGTCTAAATCGATATCTGGCATGTTTACGCGTTCTGGATTTAAGAATCGCTCAAATAACAAGTCATATTTTAAGGGATCAACATTTGTAATATTGGTAAGATAGGCAACAAAACTTCCAGCCGCGCTTCCTCTTCCTGGGCCTACGAATATGCCTCGCTTTTTTGCTTCTGTTACGAAATCAGAAACAATTAAGAAGTAAGAAGAAAATCCTGTCTGCGCAATAACGCCAAGTTCATAATTGAGTCGCGTGCATGCTTGCTCTGGTAATGCATTTCCATATCTCGTTTGTAAACCAGCCTCGCACAGTTCTCGTAACGCATCGTCGGGAGTTTTATTTTTCGGAAGCGGATAGCGAGGCAGTTTATTTTTATAAAATTCAAAACCAACATTGCACATGTCCGCAATTTTTTGTGTATTGTCTACTGCTTCCGGATGTTCTTTCCACGCCTCTTTTACTTCTTGGGGGCTTTTCAATGAAAAATCTTCATCGAGCATGCACATGCGGTCTTTTTCATCGACCGTTGTTCCTGTTTGTACGCAAATTAAAACATCTTGGGCTTCAGCATCTTCTGGATGAATATAGTGGCTGTCTGCTGTTGCAACTAATCCGACGTTATATTTTTTTGCTAATTCGATTAACCCCGCATTTAGTTTAATTTGATCCGGAATATGTGGATGATCCTGCACTTCTAAATAAAATCTATCTTTTCCAAAATGTTCGATATGCCATTCTAATAATTTCTTTGCATCGTCTGGACGATTTTCCATGATTGCTTTTGGAATATCTCCATTTAAGCATCCTGATAATACAATTAATCCTTCGCTATGCTGTTCAAGTAACTCATAATCAATACGCGGCTTGTAGTAATATCCTTCTAAAAATGCTTTGGTAGATAACTGCATCAAATTTTTATACCCAGTATCGTTTGATGCGATGAGAGAAATATGCCGCGGATTTGCATCAATTTTTCCTCGTTTATTTTCATGTCCCTTTGGCGCCAAGTATCCTTCCATGCCGATAATTGGTTTAATACCTGCGGCTTGCGCTGCCTGCACAAATTCGATTGCCGCGTACATGGCACCGTGATCCGTAATCGCTAGGCTGTTCATGCCTAATTCCTTCGTCCGAGCCACTAATG
>DATIIA010000100.1:0-6397 GCA_035480115.1 Candidatus Anderseniibacteriota bacterium
CTCTTCTACCAGAAAGCAGCGGCGAAAGGGGAGAAGGAAACATCATAATACCAATAATGGTCTTTTCCCCCGGGCCCAGGTAGTCGCCGAATCGAGGTCTGATGCCGAACTTGGCAGTATCGTCCGAAGATTGTTTGCCACTCTTATGGGACAACCGATGGTTTCAGAGTGTCCTTCTTCTGTGAAGATTCTTTCTGCAATTGCAGACAAGGAATACAGCGCGGGGGATATGCCATTCATTCTGTCAAAAGCAAACTTTCGCGATGTTGATTCGAAAGATTGGAGCAAGGATGATATTTTGCGTTTTCAGAACTTCGCTAACCTGGTGTTAGAACTTTCTAGAAAATGCTTGCTCATCGTTGCCCAGCTATCTAAAGAAAATCTTCGCGACGAGCTGATTCGTAGGCTTGGAAAAAATTTGGATATGCTTTGGAGCACATATAAAGTTGCGGCTTCAGTAGCACCTATCGAATATATTCAAGATATCGAACTCTCGAAGCGTGTGTGAACTACTAGACCCTCGTTACTAAATTCGACCATTTCACCTGAAAGGAACTCTCTCATGAAGACATCGTTGCAAGTTCAGCATATCACACCGAAATGCGATAAAGTCACTGCAATGCAACGCCTCACTGGTAGCATCGGCGGACGATTCGGGTTATTTGTTGAAACGATCTGGAATTCGCATGAACATGGCGAAGCTGACAGAATAGACATCACTGTAAACGGCCGTGGACAAAAATATTCCGTGTCCATTCTGGATAACGGCCGTGGAATGAATCAAGCCCGAAGAGAACGATCGCTGAACTTGGCAATGACTGCTGAGGGCGGCACCAGTAAACGCAACTATCAAGACTTGGGGCTAAAGCGCGCAGCTGCTGAATTTAAGCAAGTGTGCGTGCTGACGATCTGTGTCGAGGATCAACAAGACAATCGTATTGCGTACCCCATGTGGGAAATGAAATACGATTTTGATACGCTCTTCGATATTCTCGCAGACCGGTCAAAGGCAACGATCGCAGCAACCCCCCTTTCGACTAATTACTCAAGGATGGGATTACCGGAAGGATCGACAGGCACGCTATTTCAGTTCATGGATGCAAGGCCCGATCGGCCGCACATTTCCGCAGAGATTCTGCGGAAAGATCTTCCAAATCATCTGCCTCCCAGAATTGCAAAGAAGGTGTTTGTCAACGGACTGCCACTTGAAAGGCGTGAGATTGTTGGCGAACCGTTTGAAATGACGATCGACAATCATCCAACTCTGGGACATGTTGAAATCGATCTGTATATTCCGAAAGGAGTTACATCTCGGGATCGACTCACCATAGGTCCTTATGAAGGAGTGTGTGATTGGCGAACGTTCTTGCGTGATCTTTCGCCGGGATTGCTAAACGATGAGTTGAATATTCTTGATGGGAATGTCTTTGGAGACTTCCGCATTGAGGCTCTCAGCAGATTCGTTACAGCCTCTCGTCTTGAGTTTGATGTGTCTCTGTTTGGCAGTCCTGTACCTGAACAGATAGTCGAATTTGTAGCGCATCAGATTTGTCCAAAAGTTTCGGACATGCTAGGACTCATTAAGAGAACAGCAAAAGATGAACATGACAAGATGCTCCTTGAACAATTAAGTAAGTACGCCGAAGGAGTACGGCGTGGTCCTGATAAACGGGCTGCTCGCTTAATACTGACACTCAACACTTCCGCGATAGAAGTTGTTCCGAACCAGCGTCCGGCAATTGATATCGAGGTGGATCAGTATAATGAGAACATGACCCTTGCATGGGATGTCTCTACCTGCGGTGGAAAGGCGCAGGTTTCATCGAACAATAAAAAGGTTTCGTTTCTTCCTGGGGCAAAGACCGGCGTGTATACACTCACATGCTTCTATAAAGAAAATGAAGATGTGCGCGCGACAGTTAATATTGCAATTGTTGCGGTCAAGAAATTACGAGTGCATCCACAACGCATGACGGTGCAGCCCGGCAGAACGGTCACACTGACTGCTATTAATTGGGAGGTTGATTCATCTGGAGAAGAAAATCTTCGTTGGAAGATTGATCCTAACGACAAAGAAGGATTTTTTGTCGTGGATATCAACAACCGAAAGCAGAATCGAAAACAAGCCCATGGAGCGAAGGCGGTGTATCAAGCAGGGTATACTTGCTCGACATATCAAATTAAGCTCATCGATTCTCAGCAAGATCACAAGGAAGTACTTGTTGATATTACGGTTGCAGAACGGACCCCACGAGACTCGAATGAGTATCATGGGGGCAATCCTGGTGAGGTTATGATTGAAGGGAGGAGTTACATTCTCGGATTCGAGTACATGGAAGCCTCCAATCTTCTTTCGCGATTATACACTGGTGCCCGTGGAAGAGAGGTACGGATCAATCGATGCCACCCTGGTTCCAAACATGCAGAGAAAGTTCGAGGGGATGAAGGGCTGATTTCTTTAGCACTTCATGAACTCCTTACCTTGCACATTGATGAAGAGGCTCGGGTTGCGGGCGAAGATCTCACTGCGACCGAGAGAAATAGAAGGCGGGCGGATCTATACAAAGCCGTCGTAGAAATGTATGAACGTAACAGCCAGTAATTGTTACTGACCGTTCAATCGATCTTTAGAACAACAAGCCGTGTGTATTTATTACATACGGCTTTTCTTATTGACAATTATATCTATTTCATATATACTGTGTTTGCACTTGATACGGAATCTCGTTGATACTGATCGCACATTACCAACCCCATAGAAAGGGAAAAAGATCATGAGTAGAAGAGATAGGGGTAAAGATGAACCAAGGCGTTTGCGGTTGCCTTTCCATGGTGGAGCCACTACTGCAATTGACCATACCATATACCCCAAAGCTGATTCGCCGGCATACGAAGAACTCGATGAAGCAGCACGGATCATTCAATCCGAACTTGCAATTCTGAATCTGGATTTTGAATCAGAGCTGCATGAGATGTCATCTGACCAACTCGATTTCAGGCCTTTTTTTGGAGAGCTGAAACAACAGCTAATTCAGAAGAAGATTGCGCCTGAACCTCTAGCAAAACTGTTTAATTACAAGGTGACCAAGCATCTTCGGACGATGTTTTCCTGCATTCGACAACTAACAGGTGTTGCAACGCAATACGAGCGTTCAATTCAAAAGAGTACAGCTGGGGGGGCCGTCGATAAAATGCTCGACTTGTATGCATCAAGAGTTGTTGCATTGCAGCAACTTAATGAACATGATGCTCGCGAGCGAGAAAGTATCCGAGGCTTACTTACAACTGCAAATGATTGCGCTCGCCATGGGCATGATGCGTACGCAACATTTTTAGCACACGAAGGCAAACTTGATGCTCTGTTGAGAACTACCATGAGTGATCTTGCAAATCGAGCATCTGTAATTCATTCTGTCGAGGCACTTGAGCAGCGTTGGGAAACTATTACAACACTCCTCGAACCGGTGAATGCTGCTTTTATCATTTTCTCCCGTTGCTCGCAGAACTACGAACGGAATGCTAGTGCATTTTTTGTTGCTCGGGATGGAATCTCATTGTATCGCGGTGAATGGACACGGCAGCAAAAAGCAATTCAAGGGCTTGACGAACTCTTTGCTGTGGCAGAGCTTGACCCATTCGTGCTGCATGAAAAATTGCACACATTGAGTCGAGCGGTAGCGCTGCGAATGCCAGACGAAGTTGCTCGTCAACAACTTGAGGCTGAGATGCCCCAAGCATTTCCAGAACCACTTTCAAACGCTGTACTGGAACGAGCAGAGAAGGTGAGCGAAGCAATTATGGGAAGAATCGGAATGCTAGGAGAAGCTACCGCATCTAGTAATTGCCCAATTGAACCAATGGAACTTGCGGTTTGTACGTTTGCCGCGTTTGTTGTTAAGTACGGGAATGGGGAACCCCATCCGGGATCTGGAAGGACACCAAGGAAGGTGTATGACAGCATGCTCGTTCCTACTCAACTGCATTTTGGTCTTTCTAAGCAACAATTTCTCGAAGCAATCGAAGCGGCAAAACAAGATGGGTTGTTGCAGGAGACCAAAATTGTATTGGGGCGAAGAAAGGAAAAACGCCTGCAACCAACGAAGATTGGTTTTGATGTTGCTGGCAAGCTCTTTGAGAGGCTTCCTGTTGATTTTGCAAAACACATCAGGGAGCGTCATGAGGTTCTTCGGCAAGAATCTGCGGAAATGCGGGAAAAATTTCGGAAAAAGGAAAAATGACAAGTGGGTCGAGGTATTACACATGCGTGTGATCCCCGGCCCTTTTTTCTTGCAAAAATTTGTATTTTATTATTAATGAAGGTAAAAAGTACTAGTGTTCTAGAGTTCACCAAAATACAGTTGACAGAATCCAATAAATTTTTTATATTGGAGTTCGGAATTTCCTTGACTGTTCTTTGTAAAATTTCTAGATAAGGAGCCAAAAACATGGCAAAAGCAAAGCTTCGGAAGAAGCGTCAACGAACTGAATGGTCCTATGCGGACTTTCGAGCCGTTCTCGAGCTTCCTGAGCGTCTTTCGCGCTACTTGCGCGAGTTACTCCATCTGGATAAGGCTAGCTGGGACTTCTGTCTGGATCGCATCCGACAGTATAAAGCCTGGCAAGCCAAAAAGAAGGAGAATCCGGAACTGCGACGGCTCCCCAAAACCCAAGCCGCCTATTTTGAGTGGTCTAAGTCCAAGGGCAAAGGCAAAGGGCGGCGATACTTCGCTGCTCCTTGTAATGAACTCAAGCTGGTTCAAAAGGCAATTTTGAATCGGCTGCTCACTCCTATTCCTGTCCATTTTTGCCGTCATGGCAATCAACCAGGGAGTAGTATTTTGAGCAACGCTGAGCGGCATAGGGGATTTGCGAAGTCGGTGTTTTCCATCGACATTATCAATGCTTTTCCCACTGTGTTTCGCAGTCGCATCTTCGCGAATCTGAAAAAACCGTTTTCGTTCGTGCTGCGTCAGTTCGCGGGCGTGAAGTTCTCAACTGATGACGAGAAGCAAATGTTGGAAGCTCTCTGTGATCTCATTTGTCTTCATGATCGTCTTCCGCAGGGACCTCCGACGTCACCACGTATTCTTGACATCGTCTGTGCTAAGATGGACCAAGAGCTTTATGCGTTGCTCGAAAAGAATTCAACACCGTTTCAAAGTTATCGAATTACAGCATGGGCTGACGACATTACCATTAGCAGCGACGGTGAAATTCCGGAGGAGCTTCGTAAAGAGCTTTTAAAAGTGATTACGGAAAATGGTTTTATTCCGCACACGCGCGAAGATAAGACCAAGTACTTCAGCCCGGAAACGGGTGAAGTGCCTGTAGTTACGGGAATTGTCCTTACGACCGATGGTCGACTGACTATGGCGCCAGGGAAGGTTAATCAAATACGTGCGACCCTCTACCAAGCGTTAAAGCTTAAGGAATGGGATACTACAGTTCACGGGCAAGTCGCTGGTACCCTAGGGTATATTCGACAGATTTACCCAGAACGTATTCCCAGCGCATTGCGTGAACTGGTTTCTCAAGCTGAAACGCGAACGCAGGAAGAACGCTCTCGAGTGTTGTCCGAAACGAAAGAAAATATCTTAAAGATTAACTCAAGACCGCCGTCGAAGAAAGGGACGGCTAAGACCAAATCTCCAAATAATCGTAATAATTCTCGTCCCGCGAGAAAAGCTGGGGAAGATGATGTCACAGAAGCTGTTGTGCATGATGCGCAGCCAGTAATACATGACGTCTTTGTCCCTTAATCCCAGTTGCATAACATGCTTCTGGCTCCACGCTATCAATGTGCTTGACCGTATGTGCTGGCAGATGAGTTTGTAACAAAGATGCGGCCAGGGTCTACTACCTCCTCCCCTCCTTTTTTGAAAGTGAGGCTAAGCCGACAGGCTTGAGAGGATCTATAGGTACGGATCACTCCAACTCAATTTTGCTACTTGTTTGTTAAGTGTGTGTGGTAATTTTACCGCATTTGCTTACAGTACGTTGTTTGAGCTCAGTTTGTATCAAATTGAGTGAGACGGCGGTTTCTAAATGTGTGCTTGTTCCGTCGGGGCTTCGCCCGCGTGATTTTTAGTGACGACGAAGACGTCGGTCACGAAAACTCACGCCCCAACTCCCTTTACCTGGGAGGTAGGGAGTTGGTCTCCTCCACACTATCCACATTGATGTTCTTGTTCTTTTGTAGTTTCAGTTTGCTTGACCGTTCGTCGTGATGAACGAAAAGCGGTATTACAACCGATTTAACACGACAGGGTCGTTTGAGCTTAGTCTGTATCATACTAAGTAAGGCTCCGGTCCAAAAGGACAGTCTATTGCTCCGACAGCGGAGCTGTCGTGACTTGTCAGGACTGCGCTCGCTTGCGGACGACTCGCTTCGCTCAGA
>DATIIA010000101.1:0-6636 GCA_035480115.1 Candidatus Anderseniibacteriota bacterium
CGAATTGCCGGAGGTTGCAAAAACGATTCCGTTAGAAGCTATTTTGGTTGAAACGGACTGCCCCTATTTGACGCCAGAACCATTTCGAGGAAAGCGAAATGATCCGTCTTTAGTCCGCTTTGTTGTGGAAAAGTTGGCATTATTAAGAGAAATGGAAAATGAAAAAATAGCTGAAATAACACAAAATAATGCAGAAAATCTATTTTCTGTTTGACATTGCCTGTAAAAAGGTTATTATTTTGTCATAGTTCGTTGACAAAATTTTACCTCAGATTTTCCAGAGCACGTTGCTCTGTGGTCGGTAGTCCCCTGTTTTTGATCGAGGAAATGATCATGTCTGCGCAAGAGTGGTGGGATTCTTTGGATTCGGAACAGCTGAATAGCTTGTATCTGCTGGATCAGGGAATTCAAAAAAGCAACAAGAGGTTCAAGAAGCGACATGTGGTGGATGCGAAAGTAGTCCGGCGCGTAGCAGTCTGGACTGATCGTGACGAGCGCGACAATTAGACGTGTGAGTCCACGTACTACAACAGCAAGCCGTATAAGATGATATTCATTTTGTACGGCGATTTTTTTATTTTACGGTATACTATATATTATGCGAACAGAACGCAAACAAGAGCCATTATATAAGCCGCTTGCAGCACTCATGCGGCCAAAAACACTGGATGATTTTGTGGGGCATACTGAATTGCTTGGAGAGGGAAAGCCATTGCGAAAAGCCATTGAACAGGGAAGGGTTGGATCACTTATTTTATGGGGTCCTCCTGGAGTTGGGAAGACGACGCTTGCAGAATTGATTGCTCGTAATATGGATGCTGCTATAGAGCGCGTGAGCGCCGTTACTGCTGGCGTTAAAGATTTACGCGACGTATTATCGCGTGCTGCAGAATGGCGAAAAATTAAAAAACCTACGGTATTAATTGTTGATGAAATTCATCGGTTTAATAAAAGCCAGCAAGATGTCCTATTGCCGGCAGTAGAAGAAGGACTGGTTATTATGATCGGTGCAACTACTGAAAATCCATACTTTGAAGTAGTCTCTGCACTTATTTCGCGTGCCCAAGTTGTTCGATTGGAAATATTACAAGATAAGGACATTAAAAAAATTATTACTCATGCCATACATCAATATCCTGAATTATCTCTTGATAAAGATAGTTATGATGCAATTGCAAAAAGATCAGGAGGAGATGCTCGCCGCGCACTCAATATTTTAGAAAGAATTATTGCAGGAAAAAAGCGCGGAGAAATTTCGGTTAAAGATATAGAATCTGCAGCACACGGAAGTTCCATTCATTATGACAAAGCAGGTGATGCGCACTATGATACGATTTCTGCGTTTATAAAAAGCTTACGAGGTTCTGACGCTGATGCTGCGCTATTTTATTTATTTCGCATGATCGCAGCAGGAGAAGATCCCAAATTTATTATAAGGCGCATGTTCATATTTGCATCTGAAGATATCGGCAATGCGGACCCGCACGCGCTAATGGTTGTTGCAGCTGCTAGCCAAGCACTTATGTGGGTGGGTTTGCCGGAGGCGGAATATAATCTTGCGCATGCTGCATGTTATTTAGCAGCAGCTCCGAAAAGTAATAGTGTGACACGAGCAATGTCCGCTGCAAAGCAAGACGTAGATCTACATGGCAATGATGCGCCTCCAGGTAATGTAGTAAACGCTCCTATTCCAGGGATGAAGCAACATGGACGCGGAGTTGGGTACGAGTATCCGCACAATTTTCCTGGGCATATTGTTCAACAGCAATATCGTCCCAATACTGTTCAAGGGAATTTGTATTACGAACCAGGCGATGAAGGGTTTGAAAAAGAAGTGAAACGCAGGATTGATGCGGCGAGGAAGGTGATATACGGAAAATAAAAAAATGCCCAACTTCTGTTGCCAGTGTTGGGCGCGTTCGATGTTATTCGTCAGGATGCATGCAGTATTTGATGGACGATCCACCATCGACGACCATTGTTTGTCCAGTGATATATGACGCCTGGTCGCTTGCCAAAAAGACTGCGAGATTGCCGATATCCTCTGGAGTACCGAGTCGCCTGAGCGGAATGGAAGAGGCTTCTCTTTGTTGGTCAAATCCAGACGTATGATGCCGAGGTACGTCGATGTAACCGGGAGCAATTGCGTTGACCCGAATATTGCTCGGCCCAAGTTCGACTGCAAGGTGTCGTATACACAATGTGATTGCTCCTTTACTGGCGGCGTATACAGCATTTTCTTTAAAGCCCATTAATGCATGGACTGAGGAAATAAACAGAACTGATCCCGCTTTCTCATTTAGCAGCCTACGATAGACAAATTCTCGGGTTAGAAAAAACCCTGCTTTAAAATTGATACTCATAACTGTATCAAATGTCTTTGGGGTGGTAGTGCCAAAAAACGTGTTTGGGGTGACACCTGCGTTATTGACCAAGACATCAACACAGCTAATAAATGAATTACAAGCATAATCTTGATCTTCAGCGAAATCTTGAATCCATTTCTGGCAATGACCAGTCAAGTTTATGTTTTCGAGTTCCTGGAACAGGACATGTAACTGAACTGCTTCGTGAGAAGGGGCATGGAGAATGAGATTCGCTCCAGCTTGTGCGAAGCATCGCGCGATGCCTGCGCCAATACCTTGTGCAGCTCCGGTGATCAAAACTGTTTTTCCAGCAAAAGAAAGATTCATGACAGGGCTCCTATGGGTTGTGAGGGTGCGAGAAAAAATCAACCGACTATATTTTATATGTTAAAGAAGGCTGAAAGTCAATTTTTTAGATCTGCATGACAAGTCACTAGTAAAGCCTATATACTGCATTTATGTCCCAAAAAGCATATAATCACGCTGAGATCGAAAAGAAGTGGCAGAGGAAATGGGCGGAAGACGGCACATTTACTACTCCCGAAATTCCTGGTGCCAAGAAAAGCTATATTCTCGACATGTTTCCGTATCCATCTGGAGAAGGTCTCCATGTTGGGCATCCGAAAGGATACATTGCAACAGACGTCGTTGCGCGTATGAAGCGCATGCAAGGATATGATGTATTGCACCCGATGGGGTGGGATGCATTTGGACTTCCTGCTGAAAATTTTGCAATTAAGAATAAGATTCATCCACGTATTGCTGTTGAAAAAAATATTGCACGGTTTAAAGAACAATTACAGAATATTGGATTTTCGTATGATTGGAATCGGGAAATAAATACGACCGATCCGGAATATTATAAATGGACCCAATGGATTTTTTTGCAGTTATATAAAAAAGGTTTAGCATATGAAAGTTTTGAACCAATCAATTGGTGCCCGTCGTGTCAGACTGGCTTAGCAAACGAGGATTTGGACCAGGGAAAGTGCGAACGATGCGGATCAGTCGTTGAAAAACGCCCGATGCGGCAGTGGATGTTAAAAATCACGGACTATGCCGAACAATTACTTAGTGGACTTGAAACACTTGAATGGCCAAAATCTATTATTGAATCGCAAAGAAATTGGATCGGAAAATCGGAAGGAGCAGAGATAGGTTTTAAGGTTGAATTTAAAAAAGAAGGAACACGACCAGGCTTGATCCCTGTATTTACCACTCGACCAGATACGTTGTTTGGAGTTACGTATCTTGTATTATCGCCAGAGCATTTGTGGGTTCAATTAGCAACCGATGATAATCATGATGTATTGGAAAATAAAGATGAAGTGCGTGCGTATGTGAAAGCCGCGAGTGAAAAAACAGAAATTGATCGTACTGATGCAACGAAAGAAAAAACAGGAGTGCAATTGCAAGGCGTGTGGGCTGTGAATCCTGCTAATAGAGAAAAAATTCCAATGTATGTAGCTGATTATGTGCTTTCTCATTACGGAACCGGCGCAATTATGGCAGTGCCTGCGCATGATGAGCGAGATTTTGAATTTGCGAAAAAATATAATTTGCCTGTTAAAAAAGTTGTAGATGAAAAAAATATTCTTATTGATTCTGGTGAATTTAATGGCTTAGATAGCGAAGAAGCGAAAGAAAAAATTACTGAAAAATTCGGTACAAAAAAAACGAATTACAAGCTTCGTAACTGGGTATTTTCGCGTCAGCGATATTGGGGGGAACCGATTCCAATTATTCATTGTGATGTGTGCGGTATTGTTCCTGTTCCAGAAGACCAATTGCCTGTCGTATTGCCTGAAGTTGAGTATTATGCGCCTACTGGCACCGGTGAATCGCCGTTAGCTGAAATTACAGAGTGGGTAAATACGACATGTCCAACATGCGGGAAGCTTGCAAAACGAGAAACGAATACGATGCCGCAATGGGCGGGGTCCAGTTGGTATTACTTACGATATATTGATCCAAAAAATTCGGAACAGCTGGTTGATTCTCAAAAAGAAAAAGCATGGATGCCAGTTGATATATATGTAGGAGGGGCCGAGCATGCAACGCGTCATTTAATCTATGCGCGCTTTTGGCATATTGTATTGCACGAATTGGGTGTTATAAGCACGCCTGAACCGTTTATACATTTAGAGCATGTAGGATTAATCCTTGCTGAAGATGGCCGAAAAATGAGCAAGCGATATGGTAATGTCGTAAATCCAGACGACATTGTACATAGTGTTGGCGCGGATATATTACGTGTGTATGAAATGTTTATGGGGCCGTTTAATCAAACCGTTGCGTGGAGTACTGCAAGCATGAGCGGGCCCAGAAAATTTATTGAGCGTGTTTGGCGCTTGGCGCATGAAAGCATAGAGCAGGATCATATGGATTCTGAGGATGTTTTGTATGCCATTAATAAAACAATCAAAAAAGTTACGGAAGACACTCTAGCATTTCGATTCAATACCGCGATTTCCGCATTGATGGAATGTTTAAATATTTTTGAAAAAGAGAAGGCTGTATCAAAAGATTCTCTTGAAAAATTTATTTTGCTTTTATCGCCCTATGCTCCGCATGTATGTGAAGAATTGTGGGAGCAGCTTGGACACGAGAGCGGTATTAGCAAAGTGAACTGGCCTGCGTGGGACGAAAACTATCTTACGCAGCAGAATGTTACTATTCCGGTGCAAGTCAATGGAAAAGTGCGAGGAGAAGTTTCTTTTATTCGTGACAGTTCGCAACAAGAAATAGAAACACTTGCTCGAGCACATGAAAACGTAGCAAAATACCTTGCAGAAATGCAAGTTAAGAAAATTATTTACATACCAAATAAATTAATAAACTTTATATGGTAGCTAGTCCACGAGGAAGAGTGGTAGATATTCGTACTGGGGCCCCTATAGCTTCAGCTCAAGTAATGATTTATGATGCAAGCGGAAAATTGCATTCGACGCTTACAACGAACGCGCATGGGGAATTTTCAACTACGTTTCCTGCAGGAGCATATGGATTAACAGTATATGCCCCTGGATATATGCTGGCTGCTGAAGCTTCCCAAACGCTTCCAAAGACCGCAGATGTTATGTATGACGGCGGGGTATTTACGGTAAAGCATGATGATGAGCCAATTGATATGATTGTGCCGGTGCAAAGCAGTACGCAGAAGAAATATTCTCTTGGAGAACTTCTGCGAGCTTCGTGGCAAAGCATGATATTCTTTGCACAAAAAAGATTGAAAAAAAGCGAGGCATCGCAAGGAATTATCCGAGATGTATCTACAAAACAGCCACTTGATTTAGCAGCGGTGCGCCTCTTCGATGAAAAAAATGGTCAGCTTATTGCAACGCGTATTTCTGATATATATGGCACATTTTCATTATTTCCTTCACCAGGAATGTATCGCATGACCGTTACTCGAGAAGGGTACGAAGAGTTTGTTCGGGAACATATTCCCGTTCCTAGTTCAAGTGATGTGTCTTTATTCCAGCCGGTTGATTTGATTAAGAAAGATGTGCTATAAACAGAGCTATGCAAGCAATTATATTAATGGCAGGAAAAGGAACGAGAATGGCAAAATATTATGAAGGGCCCAAGCAGTTGCTTCCGGTTGCAGGGAAGCCAGTGGTTCATTATTTACTAGATAGCCTCCCTTCTGAAATAACAGAACTTATTTTTATTGTAGGAGGTCCTCATGAGGAAAAAATCCGAACTCATTTTGCGAGCGGAGAATACAACGGTCGCCCTATTACTTTTATCCGACAAGATGAACAATTGGGATTGCCTCATGCATTCGGCATGGCAAAGGAAGTTGTAAAAGACAGATGGTTTGGGAGCGTTGCTGACGATATTTTTGACCCTGTAGCAATTCAAAAGCTGGTACAAGAAGATATGGCGATATTGTCATCTCGAGTTCCAAATCCAGAACAATTCGGGGTACTAGTTACCGATGAAGATGGGTATCTTGTACGAGCTGTCGAAAAACCAAAAGAATTTGTTTCTGATCTCGTGTGGACGGGCGCAATGGTTATGGACAAATCGTTTTTTGAAACAAAAACAGAATTATCTGGTAGAGGAGAATATGAAACTCCAGACGTATGGACAAAGCTTGTTCAAGAACAAGGAAAAAAAATTAAAGTTATTACATCGTCCTACTGGTTTCCAGTAAACGACAAGCCTCAACTAGAAGCCGCAGAAGCAAAGGTCAAAGAACTGGGTTTGGCATAGAAATATTGACAAAAAATAAAATAAGCACAAATATAGGTGGCAGTCGTGG
>DATIIA010000102.1:0-10239 GCA_035480115.1 Candidatus Anderseniibacteriota bacterium
AGAGGGGCAGTAAACGTTTTCGTTTTTTCATTCGGCAACGTAATAGTTAGTTTTTCTGCATGCAACAACTGGCGTTTTACTCCAGCAGGTTGCTTTTTCTTTTTAAATGCATAGAGCTGATCCCCGACGATAGGGTATCCGAGATGGTGCAAATGCACGCGAATTTGATGCGTTCTCCCCGTAAATGGGAATACGCGCAATAAAGAAAATACCTCCCCAAATCGGCGTTCTATCTGCCATTCTGTTGCAGCTTCCTTGCCATCTTCATCTACTGCTCTGCGCATGGGGTTTTTACGACTTCTTCCAATAGATTTTGTAATTCGACCATCTTTACCTCCTGGAACCCCAAAACACAGCGCAAGATATTCTTTCTTTGCCCTACGATCCTGAAATTGCTTTTTGAGCATTTCGAGCGCTTGGTCATTTTTCGCCAATATAAGGACTCCGCTGGTGTCTTTATCTAACCGATGCACAATTCCAGCCCTTCCTTCTTGTTCTCCCATCTGCTTTACATCGGGATAATGCTGCACAAACCAATCAGCTACAGTCCCTGACCGTAATCCAACTCCATGATGTACTGCGATTCCTGCAGGCTTATTTACCACTACAACATCACGATCTTCGTATAAGACGGGCAATCGAACCTCTTTTTCTTCTTCAAGACTAGCTTCCGGAGCATCCAAGATAGCGATTTTCACTATATCTCCAGTTTTCAGAATATATTTTGCTCGAGTTTCTAATCCATTCACAAGAATCTGCGCCTCTTTAATGGCACGCTGAATAGCGGCCCGAGATACTCCGTTCATCATGACCGTGCAAAATACATCCAGGCGCTGGCCGGATTGCTTATCTTCAATTACATACGATGCTCCCATACGTTCCTATTTATGCATATTTGCGTTAAAAAAGCGAATTAGTGCTATACTCCCTATATGAAAATATGGGTAAAAATTGCAATTCCGGTAGTATTTTTACTCTTTTTATTTGGGTTTATCGGATGGCGTATTGCCGTAGGAAGAACCGCAAAACCAGTGAAAACAATTACCGCATCGTATCAGACCGTAACAAAAGACATTGCATTTACTGGTAATACTGAAGCTACGCAATCATCAGACGTTGCATTTGAAGTATCAGGAACTGTAAAAAAACTTTTTGTACAAGTAGGCGATACCGTACAGCCGGGGCAATTGCTTGCGAGCATTGATCCTCAAAGCGCAGCATTGCAGATAGCGAAAGCGCAAGCGGATAAAGCGAGTGCTGCATCCGTGGCGTACACGACATGGCAAAACGCCCTCCAATCCCAAAAAGATACTGCAGCCGAAAATACAAAGCTCATTGATGCGAAAAAACAAGCAGTGCGAGACGCAAAGGCAACCCTTCAGCAAGCAAGTAACGTATATGCTCAAAAACAGTCCGAAACTCAAAGCCAAGACTACGCTACTCTTGCAGTACAAACAGGAGTAGTTGCCGACCAAGCAGCATATAACGCCGCTCAAGCCGCGCTTACTTCTGCAACACAAAGCGTAAAAACATCTAATAATACTGCAAAACGAGCTACAGATATTGCATACAAAGAATACATCAACACGCAGCAAGCATCTGCAGAAACTGCAGGATTATCATCTTTAGATGCTCTTACCAAGATTGCACAAATTAATGCGCTAAAAAGCACTATCCGCGCTCCCTTTGCTGGAGTTGTGACGCAAAAAAATTCTGAAATTGGAGAATTTGCCGTTGCGGGAAATCCAATTATAACGATTGCTACTATACATGCTCTTCAAATAAGCGCGGATGTTCCAGAAACAGATGCCCTCACGTTATCACAAGACATGCACGCGTCAATCACATTCGACGCATTACCAAACCAGACAATCGATGCAACTGTTACGCAGATTTATCCGGCAGCAAAGTCTATCCAAGGGGTTCCTACATTTCATGTTGTATTGAATTTCACAAGTCAAAACGCCGCATTACGAGCAGGTATTACGGCCAATATTATCGTTCATGCTGCTAAAAAAGATCATGTTATCGCGATTCCTCGGCGAGCAATTGCTACGAAGTCCGGGAAAACATATGTAACAAAACAAACGGGCAGTACTACGTCTGAAGTAGAAGTTAAAACTGGGCTTGTAGGTTCCGATGGGTTAGAAGAAATTACGTCGGGCGTTCAGGATGGCGATATTCTTGTAAGTCAATAAGCCATGGCGCTTATACAGCTCGAGAACATCACAAAAGATTATATAAGCGAAGGCACGGTCACGTCAGTGTTACATGGAATTTCTTTTTCTATTCAAGAGGGGGAATTCGTATCTATCATGGGGCCATCTGGGTCCGGGAAATCAACCTTACTTCATATTCTTGGCTTACTAGACAGACAGACAACCGGTTCCTATTTTTTCGATCAACACGACATATCAACTCTTTCTGATGAACAGCGAGCACAAATCAGAAATCAATCTATCGGATTTGTGTTTCAAGCGTTCCATTTACTAAAGCGAACAACGGTATTAGAAAATGTCATATTGCCATTGTATTATTCCTCTGTTCCCAAAAAAGAGTATATCCAAAAAGCTACCGCAGCACTGGAACATGTAGAGCTTTCTCATCGGCTCAATCATATGCCAAGTCAATTATCCGGGGGAGAACGGCAGCGCGTTGCTATTGCCCGCGCACTCGTTAATGATCCAAAGGTAATTTTTGCAGACGAACCCACTGGCAATCTCGACTCTAAAACCGGCGCAACTGTGATGAATACAATTGAAAAACTGCACCTTCAAGGCAAAACAATTATCGTTATTACACATGAAACTGCAGCTGCGGATTATGCAAATCGGATTATTACGATTGCTGACGGATTAGTTGCCAGCGATAAAGAAGTTAGATCGCCCCATACTCACTACTCAAAATGAACCTCACATCCACCATTAAAACATCCATTAGAGCACTTCGAGCCAATTGGGGAAGGTCGCTTCTTACTATTCTAGGAATTGTCATAGGAGTTATGGCCATTGTTCTTGTGATTTCTCTTGGGCAGGGAGCACAGAACCTTATTTTAAGCCAAGTACAAAGCATCGGAGCAAATACCATTATTCTTCGCCCGGGCAGGCAGCCGACTCAGCCGAGCGATGCAGCATCGACGCTGTTAACCGACTCCCTCAAACAACGCGACGTTGATGCACTATTAAAACCTATTAACGTCCCTGATTTAGAAGCTGCAGACCCAGCAGTGCTTGTTCCCGGTTCCGTTTCTTATCAAAATTCCGTATACCAAGCAACGGTATTAGGGTGGACTCCAAATGCGTTAGGGGAAGTATTTCATGTATACCCAGAACAAGGCGCGTTCTTTACGCAAGACGATGTCCGAAGTTACGCCAAAGTTATTGTTATCGGCAGTAAAGTAAAACAGGAATTATTTGGAGAATCTGATGCACTCGGGCAATTCGTAACCGTCCATGGGCAAAAGCTTCAAGTAGTTGGCATTCTGCCCGCAAAAGGACAAGTAACTGCATTTAATATTGATGATATCGGGCTTATTCCCTATACAACTGCCCAAAAAACATTGCTTGGCATCGACTATTTCCATGAAATATTTTTGCGTGCAAAGCCAGGTGCAAACGTCGATCAAGTTGCAGCAGACGTTACAACGACACTTCGCGAAATGCATAATATTACTGACCCGGCAAAAGACGACTTCTTCGTGGTAACGCAGAAAACAATTGTGGCCACTGTAAGCACCGTAACCCAAGTCCTGACAATATTCTTAGTTGCAATTGCATCTATCTCTTTAATGGTCGGAGGAATCGGCATTATGAACATAATGTTGGTTTCAGTAACAGAACGCACACAAGAAATTGGATTACGAAAAGCTCTAGGCGCAACGAATCGCAATATTCTGCTCCAATTTATGATCGAGGCTATTATGCTGACATTTGCAGGAGGATTATTAGGCACATTAATTGCAATTACTATTTCTGCACTGGTAAGCACAATAGCTCAAACCTATTTTGCGCTCGACTGGCCGTTTACATTGCCCATAGGCGCGATTGTACTAGGTGTCGGGGTATCAACAGCCATTGGGATGATTTTTGGCCTGTATCCGGCACGCAAAGCAGCTGCCAAAGATCCAATTGAAGCGTTGAGGTTTGAATAAGTAAATTTCGCTACGCATACATATCCCACATAAACTCAAACATACCTCGCATAGCCATTGCGAGCTCTGTACTAACAATTTTTATGCCGTAAGGACGTTCCCCTTTGATATTTGCGATTAAAATCTGATGAGGGCGAATTTCCATATCAAACTCATGTTTATATGATTTTGGAAGAAATTTTATATGCATTTTGAATTCAGCAATCTCTTCACGATCAAATGGTGCTTCTTTATGCCCAGAAAATAATAACTTAGCCCTATATCCCATTTTCTGAGCTCGTTGGTTTGGCAAATAATTTAAAAACGCTTCATCATTATTTTTTTTCCAAAATCCGTTCCAAGTTTGGACATCACTGATCGTATATCGAATACGATCCTTCTTCGGAACATGCTGTGTATCTTCTTCTAAAAACATTTTCTTCATTTGTTCTGGCCTATCGTAGAATTTGATACGTGAAAGCACAGCATTTTGCTCACTTATACTTTTGAGTTGGGGAATAAATCTGTGAAACTGCAGTACTTTTTGCTGCAGCATAGCAAACAGGGTTTCAGGAGATTCTGGTATAAGCTTCTTTGTCTCTAAATCCACGTGCACTACGCCTTGTTCTAGCAGTGGTTCCACCATCGTATAGAGGGAGGTGCGCCTAATTCCCGTTGATTTTGATAAATCAGTATAAGAAGCACTACCAAGCTCCAAAAGCTTGAGATAAATTTCAACCTCTTTTTCAGTAAAACCAAGGGATTCTAATGTACTTTTTATTGTATTCATGACGATTATTTCGACGTCATAATTGTATCATAGCTACTAATTATAGTCAATAGAGCCAAGATAAAAATATATTTTTCCCTACTATTGACGTATTTTCTGCATATGGGATAAAGCACGCAGTTCTTTTGAAACCCGTTTCAGTCTAGGTAATAAGAAAGGCGCTATTATGGCTACATTTGTCTTGTTTTACTATTATGATCCAGACGATGAAAAACCTCGGGAAAAGTGGCAAGGTGCGTTTGGTCCCTTTGAGTCAAAAGACGAGATAAAGAGCTACTTGAGGGACCATGGCTACGAATATGTTGATGGTAACAATTCACCATATTACACTCTGTGGCGCTGTACTTGCCGGCCTAACAATTGGGCCAAGGTGGCGTATGAGCTAACCCCTCCAGAACAACTAGAAAAAGGGAGCTATCCGCCATCGTAAATGGCACAGAGCCAATGGAAGAAAAGTTGTGGTAACAACCTAAACAGCCCCTGCATGAAGCACGGGCTGTATTTTTATATTAAATTTATTTAGTTAAGGCGCTCGATGCGGTTAAATAGGAGGCTTGAGTGTTCAGTATCTGAATATATAGCTGGGTTGGTTTGGAGGATGAAAGAAAGTGAGTTTTTAGGTTGGAAGATGTGTTTCCAAAGTATTGAACTATAACGATATTTTGACATCTTACCTATAAAGACCTATGGTTGCTTCGTGCACATTCGCACCTTGCAAACCCCATATTTTTAGGAGATCAGCCGTGGATAACAAAACTATCGTGGCAAAAGCATTGACCCGAGGTCAATATGAAGCATTGCAGCATCCATCTCTCAAAATTCCTTCCTCAAATGAATTATTTGAATTCCAGCTCGAAACGTTCAAAGAGTGTGAGCTAACTATAACGAATGAGGAGATTGCTAAGTTGCGCCGCTTCGTTCCTGAGGAGCAGGGTTTCTTCCTCGTCGTTCCGACTCGGCCACGAAACGCTGATTTTACATATGTGTTCCGACGCATCGCAAAAAAAGCTATCAATGTGCAAGGACATCTTGACCCAAGGATGGATCTTCTAGAAAATTTGCAGGACGAAGGCGAACTACCAAGCGAGCCTCACATCTTGCTGCGTTGCAATGATGGGCAAGGAGCTATCCAGAAGAACGCCACCGGCCGTGCATCGTATTTCCATAATATGCAACGAACACCGTATACCTTCTGGCAAGCACTGGTACATCTGATGGTGTATCCAATGCTCCTTCACGATTTTCAGGTTATGGCTATGGGCACGATCGGGAAAAGCGATCAAACGAAAAAGAAGTGGTCTCCAGTAATTCAAACGACTACAGGATCGCTTCAGATTGTTATGCGGTCGTGGGATGATGCGGTTGCAAACTGCTTAGTACCATCTTACGAAAGTGCGGTACCAAAGAAAGAAAAGAAAAAGAGTGAGGAGCAATGAAAAACCCTGGGTTCACACGCGTGAACCCTTTTTTATTTTAGTAGTAGGCCTAACCGTTCATTACCCAAATATCTCAGCTATTTAGCGTAAAATATGAGAGATTGCCAAATTGTGACATGGGAAAACTGCCATATAAAGGTTTAAAAAAACTCTGAACAGATTTCTCTGTCCAGAGTATTGGCGAATACACATCGTTCTAAAGCCCTTGTACAATATCTGTCCGATACTGTGGCTTATTTCCTCCAAACATAATGCATTTCGCGCCTGCATACACGTGCTCCCGCGCTCCTGCAAAGGTTGGTTTTCTGGAAATGAGATTGATGACCCGACCTCCGTTTGTCACCCATCCGCTTCCGTCAGGTGACCTATCTGTGCCAGCATGCAGAACGGTCAATCCCAACGCTTCGGCTGCTTCAATCCCTTCAATCGGTAATCCCTTCTGATAATCGCCCGGATATCCAGGCGCAGTAAGCACCAGGCAAACCGCCTTTTCATTGTGCCAGCCTGGCAAAACCCTCATTTGGTCCAAAGTGCCATCGGTGGCTGCCTGTACGTACGGCAACAGGTCAACATTCATCAACTCCAATAGTACTTGAGTCTCGGGATCGCCAAAGCGGCAATTAAACTCGAGTACCTTGGGGCCCTCCGCAGTTAACATCAGCCCACAGTACAATACGCCCTTGTATGGGCAACCAGATTGCTCCATAGCTTTCAACGTGGGAAAAAGAATCTTGCTAATAATTGCATCTCTTTCCGGAGCTGTGCAATCTGGCACCGGCGCATAGCAACCCATGCCACCGGTATTAGGTCCCAAGCCTCCATCAAAGACAGGTTTGTAATCCCGAGCTGGCACAAAACCCATGGCGTTTTTGCCATCGCATACAGCCAAGAAAGAGACTTCTCTGCCGGGAAGAAATTCTTCCACGACGACTTTTTCACCAGCTTGTTTACCAAACTCGTGCTCAACCATGATGCGGTTGATCGCTGCGTAGGCTTCATCGTAAGTCTGGGCAATAACCACTCCTTTACCCGCCGCCAGACCGTCCGCCTTGATAACAATCGGCATTTCTTGTTTGCCGATGTATTCGATAGCGGCAGTTGGCTCGTCAAAAATAGCCGATGCTGCTGTTGGAATCTTGTTGGCATGCAGAAGCTCTTTGCAAAAAGCTTTGCTACCCTCGATTCGCGCCGCCGCTTTGGTCGGACCAAAGATGCGTAAACCTTTCTCGTTAAAGAAATCGACGATGCCGCCGACGAGGGGTGCTTCCGGACCTACAATGGTTAAATCGATCTTGTTGGTCTTAGCGAACGTTGCAAGGGAGTTGAAGTCACCATTTGGGCAAAGTTGAACTCGTTCATCCATTGCCAGAATGCCTTTGCTACCCGGCGCACAGAAAATGGTATCAACTGAACTGTCCTGGCAAAGTTTCCGTACAATTGCCGCTTCACGACCACCCGAACCCAGCACAAGTAAACGTGTCATGGTTTGTCCCCTTCTGTTTGGAAGTGTGCAGAAAAACGCTTTGAGACAACCTCATTCAGCGTCGATGGAATATAGCATGGGCTAATAAAGGGGACAATAGCCTAAGCCGAGCAAATAAAATATAGTCCAAAAATGTAGGCCCGGCAGGGATCGAACCTGCGACATGTACCTTATAAGAGTACCGCTCTACCACTGAGCTACGGGCCCGTACCACTATTTATTGCACAATACTGATTATTTGGCTATCTTCACATCAAGCCCAGCCTTCGCTAAAGCTTCGGCGGGCAAGGCGCGCGTAGCTCAGTGGTTAGAGCATCACATTGACATTGTGGGTGTCGGAGGTTCGATTCCTCCCGTGCGCACCGGTGTTTTTCAAGTGCTCGTTTACAGAAGGAAGGAATCGTATGGCAAATCAAGCCCCAGTCGTTTTAATCCTCGAAAATGATGCTTGTACTCAGAGAGAATATGCCGTAGTGCTCGGAGAAAAATTAACTCTTTTACAAGCAACGACGATCAAAGACGCGCAGAAACTCTTTAATGAACATATTGCCCATATCTCTGCTGTAGTCGTAAGAGGTCCTATCTTCGATGGCAATATCAGCTCAGCAGATTTCGCAGACGATTGCAGAAGAAGATTTACCGGAAAAGTCATTGGAATAGCTCGCGATGGGCTGGACCGTGGCATATTAGGGCAATCTGGTTGCCACTTTACAGTATTAACACCGCTGGAAGTGTCTCAAAAAATCATTGAGTTACTCGGTTAGCATTCATGAGATCCGTATAACGAAAAGCGCCCCTTTGGACAAGAGGCGCTTCTTTTTATATCAGTGGCTTTATTTCGGCGTCTTCTTTGACGACGTCTGGGTCTTGGCCGCCCATGAGGTCTGCAAATTCTTTTTGATTTATTGTTTCTTTTTCGATAAGACGGAGCGCAATGAGCTCTAACTTGTCCGAATTCTTCGTAATAATCTCGTCTGCCCGTTTTTGGGCATCTTTGAGGATATCGGATACTTCATCATCGATCATCGATGCTGTTTTTTCGGAATAATCACGGCCTTCAGAAAAATCTTTTCCTAAAAACACTTGGTGATCTTCCTGACCGAACGTAACAGGGCCTAATTTGGACATTCCGAATTGCATGACGATTCTTCGTGCTAATTTTGTGGCTTTTAATAAATCGTTACTTGCACCTGTTGTGAGTTCTTTGTATTTGAACAGTTCAGCTGTGTAGCCTCCCATAAGCGTTGCAAGTTCGCTCAAAAATCCTGTTTTGGTATGCAAACGTTTATCTTCTTCAGGAAGTTTTAAGGTATATCCACCTGCAAATCCACGGGAAATAATAGAGATTTTACGAACGGGGTCAGAGTCGGGAGTGTAGTACGCAACGATTGCATGGCCCGCTTCATGGTAGGCAGTTAATTCCTTTTCTTTCTTAGAATATACTTTGCTGCGCTTTTCCGGCCCTAAAATAACTTTTTCAATGCTTTCTTCGATATGATGTTGCGATACTTTCTTTTTATTTTCCCGGGCAGCAAATATAGCCGCTTCGTTTATAAGATTCGCTAAGTCGGCACCAGAGAATCCAGGAGTTCGCTCTCCGATATTTCGCAAATTCACACCTTCCTCCATAGGAACTTTCGCCGCATGAATTTTTAAAATTGCTTCGCGTTCTCGAATATCCGGTAATTCCATCGTTACCTGGCGATCGAATCTGCCTGGTCGCAGAAGGGCAGGGTCTAGCACATCAGGGCGATTGGTTGCAGCAAGCACAATAACATTATCCGTTTGCTCGAATCCATCCATTTCTACCAAGATTTGGTTTAATGTTTGCTCTCGTTCATCGTGACCTCCTCCTAATCCTGCGCCTCTATGGCGCCCAACAGCGTCTAATTCATCAATAAAGAGTATTGCAGGTGCATTACGCTTTACTTTCGCAAAGAGGTCGCGCACCCGCGACGCTCCAACACCCACAAACATTTCAACGAATTCTGACCCCGAAATACTAAAGAAGGGAACGCCAGCTTCACCCGCAACTGCGCGAGCCATTAATGTTTTCCCCGTTCCGGGAGCACCAATTAGCAATACGCCTTTCGGAATACGTGCGCCGATTTCCTGAAATTTCTTCGGGTGCTTTAGAAATTCTACAATTTCTACTAATTCTTGCTTCGCTTCTTCATTTCCTGCTACTTGGGCAAACGTTGTTTTCTTTTTCTTTCCGTGATCAACCGGCCCTTGCTGGGTTTGCCCGAATGAAATTGCTCGATTACCCATATTTTGTGCACTTCTCATCATAAACCACAAAAATACGGCAAGGAGCACGAATGGAAGAAGCGTAGGCAAGATAGCCGCTGCCCAAAACGAAACTCCTGATGGCTTTTTCACGGTAAGATCAATCTTTTGC
>DATIIA010000103.1:0-1599 GCA_035480115.1 Candidatus Anderseniibacteriota bacterium
TATTTTACATTTGTCAGCGACCCAATACTCTGGCACATTCCAAGAGTTATTTTATCCGTAGCCCAACCTGTCCATGTTTCGCAATAGCCTTTGAAAAAAATAATAAATAAGAATATGAGAGCTAAAACTATAAAAAAAACAGCAGTAAGAGAAAACGTGATAATGCCTGTAGCTCCGATTTTTTTGCCGAAATATCGACCTACAAATGCTCCAATAGTCGTTCCAATGAACGGTATAATGGATCCTACCCAACCTCCGATAGATGCACCTGCAATAGCCCCTGCTTTTTCATCTGCCTTTTTAAATCCTTGCTGTGCACTGGCCTTAAGCAGTGCAAGATTGCTTCGATGAGCATATTCCCTTTGTGCTTCATCGACTGCTTGTTCATCTGCAGTATTTTCTATAACATTTTGTCGAGGAGAAAGTCTTGCTGCGCGTGCTTCCATTCGATTGCGATCTGCATTTAGCTGTGCGCGGCGTGCGTGCTCGTCTATAACGGCCATATATTTTAAGAATTCGGAGTCATTTCGCGCTTTGCGGCTTCAATTGCAAGAATTTGCTGAGGATCTGACGTAATAATTTGGTCTTCCGCATAGCTTGCGACAACTTTAATAGCCACATGCTTTAAGCCGGCAAAGAAGATGCCCTCCCCAACATCGCTCTCGAGTAATCGGAATTTTTCATGATCAGTTAAGTAGAATACTTCTGATAACGTATCAATTGCAGCAGGAGATTGGCGAAGCAAGAGCTGAATAGATGAGTTGGTCACAATCGGTTTTCCATATTTCGAACCCAAGAAATCGGAGATATCTTGGGTAATCGTCGTTACCCCCAAGTAATATTTACGTGCTCTTTTTGCCATAGAGAACAAGAATTTTGCGGATTCCTCGTTGCGCATCATGATCCAGGCTTCGTCTACAACAAGAATACGTCGTTTCAGCTCGCTTCGAACACGATTCCAAATAAATCCAAGAACGACATACATGGCAATTGGGCGTAATTCTTCTTCCATATCTCGAATATTGAATACGATGCACGCTTGATCCAGATCGATATTGGTAGACCTATTAAAGACACCTGCAAATGTTCCTTCTACGAACCGCTGAAGTCGTACGGCAACGTTTTTACCGCCCTCCATTTCTTTAGTGATGTTATAGAAATCCTGCAGCGTTGGCACTTCGGGATTTTTCCAACGTGCCCCTCGGGTAATATCTTTGAGGGCGTATGTTTCCCATAATGCAGAATCCACAATTGATTGTTCTTCTGCGGATAATCCATCAACCATCAGTGAAATAAGTCCAATTAAGCGGGTAATATTTTCTCGGAGTGCAGATTCCGGATTTTCATCTTCTGAAAGTTCCGGCAAATCAAATGGATTAATGCGGTGGTCTGATGCAATTGCGATTTGTAGGTATGCTCCTCCAACAGCCTCGGCAAGGTACCGATATTCTTGTTCCGGGTCGATAACAATTACTTCCGTTCCAAACATCATACTTCGAAGAATTTCGAGCTTTACGGTATAGCTTTTCCCCGCACCGGACTTAGCGAAAATAACCATATTCGCGTTTTCTAGGCTGAACCGATCAAATAATATTAAGC
>DATIIA010000104.1:0-10699 GCA_035480115.1 Candidatus Anderseniibacteriota bacterium
TAATAGCGTAGAGCAGAGAAGCGCCAAGCATCATGAATAATACTTTTTTCTTTATCTGTATCTTTGATCCATCTAATGCGATTGATAATAGGAACGCTCCACAAGCAATAATAATAGATCCTCCAATTTGGTGTCGTGTTAATACTTCGCCTAACAGTACGTATCCTAATATGAATCCGAATACTGGAATGAACTGGAAGAGGGGAGTAACAATAGAAGCTTCGTCTTCTTGTAATGCAATAAAGTAGAGAATATATGCGATTATAATAAGCCCACCGTTTGCGGCAAGCACGAAGGCATCAAATACATGCACGGCAAATACGGCAGGATATATAAGAGTAATAATTGGTAGGCACAAAAATGAGAAAAATGCAGAGAAAATCACCAAAAATCCGATGCCAGCATTTTTTAGATACTTCGAAAGCACATACTTATCCATGTGATTGGCAATCGCATGGGTAATTGGCGTTATTAATGCAATAGATAGCCAGTTCATATAAAACGTGTAACTATATGCTATTTATCGTAAAAAGTCAAGTATTGCTTGGGAAATGCACTGCTCGGAATGGGTGGCAATTTTTAGCAATAAATGCAGTTTGTCCAAATAAATTGACATTCTATATAACCGCTTAAATTAGTATAAATACCAATTATTAGAGCTATTTTGCATATTCATGAAGTTTTTTGGTGATTTTAAAAAATAGGGGACTTTAAATTGTCATTTGTTATAAACATTTGACAAATTCGAATTGCGGTGTATAATAAACGGTTTTATATTATAATCACCATTTCTATGGCAACAGCGCAAAAGACAAGAACAAAAGTTCCAAAGATTTCTCCCATGATATTGGTTTCCCATAAGCGCAAAATAAAACCGTGGGGAATGTCCAGTTCTATTGATTTGCACGATTGTGATCATAATCGTCTTACAAGCAAGAAGCTATTACGAGAATTCGTGTTAGAGATTATCAAGGTAGTAGAGATGGAAGCCCATGGGCCATGCCATATCGATCGATTTGGATCTGGAAATCTCGAAGGATATTCTGCTATTCAGTTTATCGAAACATCTTCAATTACTGTGCATTTAGACGAAAAGTGGGATCGTGCATTTATTGATATCTTTAGTTGTAAAGATTTTGATACAGACAAAGCACTTCAATTCTGCAAAAATTACTTCGGTGCAAAGAAAAGCAAGATGACCGTTTTGGATCGTTAGGATATTGTTAGTAGGTACATATAATTGCGCCTACTCTTGATTTATGATTCCGGAGTTTCCAATATTCAAGCCGCTCGAGCTTGCTGACAGAGAGGATGTTATGAAATATACCTCAGCTTTTTTGCCGTACTCTGATTTTAATTTCGTAAGTATGTGGAGTTGGGATACTGATTACGAATTTATGATCAGCACATTGAATAATAATCTTGTTGTCCGTTTTATAGACTATATTTCCGGTGACCCCTTCCTCTCGTTCATCGGCAATCAAGAATTAACCAAGACTATAGACACTCTATTAAAATACTCACAAGAAATTCAAATTAAACCGATTTTGAAACTTGTACCTAATGATGTAGCGATGAGCTTGCTAAAAGATGATTGTGAATTTTTTGTGCAAGAAGATAGAGATAGTTTTGATTACCTCTTAATGGTAGAGCATATGGACGGATTTAAAGGAAATCGTCTTCGTGGAAAACGAAATTTCCTCAAAAGATGCGAAAGAATGTACTCCCCAGAAGCACGTATCGTTTCTTTATTAGACGATGAGGTGAAAAAAGAAATCTTAAATGTAGCAAAGGAATGGATGGAAGAACGAATGAAAGCAGGGGAGATTCCAAATGCAAAAGAATTTGCGGCTATAAGCAAACTGCTTAGCAGTGGGCAAATTCCAAATTTAATCGTAGTTGGCGTATATATTAAAGGTCAAATGAAAGGATTTGTTATCGGAGAATTGCTTCCGCGTGGGTATGCCATGCTTCATTTTGAGAAAGCTAGCTCTGTAGATATAGTGGGAATATACGCATATCTAATGCATTCTTTTGCCGCCCATCTTCGTACTCTTGGTTATCAATATATAAATCACGAACAAGACTTAGGCTTAATTGGTCTTCGTAAACACAAAGAAAGTTTACTGCCTAGCATGGTAAAAAAATATATAGTAACAAGAAAAAAGTAATATTCTTTTTTTATATTACGAATTTTTATGCTACAATTGTGCCAATGATTAGGAGATTGGCACAACTATTTAAGGGAGATAAAAAAGCCCAGCTTATTGTTATAATTTTTATAATACTCGTCTTGTGGTGGTCTTATTTACTTGTTTTGGGTCATAATGAAGAGAATCAATATTTGAATCTTGTTTGGGCCGCGTCTTACCAAGTAGTTGCCTTGCTTGGGGGAGTTTGGGGAATTCGCGCTTCTGTTGGGTGGGGAGGTCGGCGGAGTGTAATGGGGCGCTCGATCATCGCGTTTGCCCTTGGGTTACTTTTGCAAGTTTTTGGTCAAAGTGTCTTTAGTTTTTACAATCTATTTTTGAAAGTGGATATTCCATATCCCTCGATTGCCGATATAGGATTTTTTGGAAGCATTCCTTTTTACATATACGGAATTTTACTACTCGCCAAAGCTTCTGGTGTGACGATATCGCTTAAATCCTATAGGGAAAAATTTCAAGCAATAATTATTCCTTTAGTAATGGTTGGATTGTCTTATTATTTTTTTCTTCGACAATACCAATACGATGGCAACGGTCCGATCAAGGCTTTTTTAGATTTTGGATATCCTATTGGGCAAGCAATCTATATTGCGATAGCAATCCTAACATACATATTATCCAAAAAAGTTTTAGGGGGAATAATGCGTGGCCGAGTCTTATTTATTCTTTTGGCGCTCTTAGTCCAATACTTATCAGATTCTAATTTTCTTTACCAAGCTCTTAATTCGACCTGGTACAATGGGGGGTATGGAGATCTTTTTTATTTGATTGCTTATATGTTGATGACAGTTGGACTATTACAGTTACAAAGCAAATATATTCATTCTGAGGACATATGAGTAATCCTTTATCTAAACTCGCAGACAAGATCATACAGGAACAGGCTGTTATCATGGGGCCTATTGCCTGGGAGCAGGCGAAAAAGGTGAGTGGGCTTCGAATTAATGTTCAGGACCACGAAGTTGATATCGAGGGTGATGCACGAGACGTTCTTGAACGTCTCGTTGCGCAATATGAGAAACTTTTTGGATTGGCATCTCGAGAAGTATGCCGCGATGCAGTTCGTCCGTTATTGTCCCAAGTTCCAGAAAGCGACATCCCGGCGGTGCTAAAGTAATTTTTTTCGAATCTGAAAATTTAAAACATATATTATTACGAAGATATAATAGGTTCGTAATATATTTTATCAATCTGTCGCTGCTTCATGCTATACTACATGCATGACCGCAGCGGCGATGCCTCCGATGTTTTTTAAAAAACCCGACAAAGCTCCGAAAATTCGGCGCAAACGTCGGAGCCTTTCTCAACATGTCCGCACGATTAAACAGGCGCCTGGAAAAATCCGCGATCGAGTAACGCAGGAATTATATAAACGTAACGCAGAACTTGCAGTAAGAAATAAAACCCTGGCGTTGTTGAGGAAATTGGATGAAATTTCCTTGGCCGCAGAAAAAAGAGAAAAAATGGCACAGCAGATGGTTGATGCTATTGCAAAGGAGCTATCGTATGAAGTGGTGACGATTGCCATTGTAGAAGAAAAAGAAAAGGTATGGAGGTGTGTTGCGGTTGGGTCAAACAATGAGCAGCTTGCACAAGAATTCCGTAACGTATGTATTACGTTGCCGCAGATTCCGCTTGTTGATACGCCGGATATTGTTTCTGTAGTGCAAGAAGGTAAGCAAATTTATTCGGATAATTTAAAAGCAGTGCACCCACCACAGCTCGTTGCTTCTATAGAAGCAACTAATTCAAAAAACGGAACTAGTGGCGCAAAGCACTCTATGGTATTGCCGCTTCGTTTTGGAGAACATACTCTTGGCGTTCTTACATTTAGTTCAAGCAGGTCATTTAAAGATGCATCGCGATACGAGTATGAATCATTGAGCGGAATTATCGGATTAATTTCGTTGGCATTATACAAAGCAAAATTGTATGAGGATTTGCAGCAGACATCTGCTGAATTGCTCGCTGCGAATAACCAGCTCAAAGATTTGGATAAAGCGAAAAGTGAATTCTTAAGTATTGCTAGCCACCAGCTCTATACTCCACTTACTGCATTGCGCGGATATATTTCAATGATTATGGAAGGGGACTATGGTCCAATTTCAGATGAACAAAAGCCTATTCTCGATATTTTAAACAAAAGTGCATTACGGCTGATCGAACTGATTAAAGATTTGCTCGATGTATCGCGTATCGAAAGCGGAAGGATGGAATTGCATTTGGAATCGATTGATTTAGTAGATATTGCAAAAGGGTTGGTTACTGATTTATTACCGAACGCTGTTTCAAAAAAATTGGATTTGCAATTTCATGAGCCAACAGAATCAATTCCACATGTTGTTGTTGATAGCCAGCGTATTCGCCAGGTAATGCTTAACTTTATCGATAATTCTATTAAATATACAAATGAAGGCAAAGTTGAAGTATCTGTAACGCTCAAAAATGGGAAAGTAGTATTTGCGGTAAAAGATACCGGACGGGGAATTGCACCCGAAGAGCGGGACAAGCTATTCAAAAAATTCTCCCGTGTTGGAGGTTCAGCACGGTTTAATACGGCTGGGACAGGGCTTGGGCTATACGTTGCGAAGCAGATTATTCATGAACATCGAGGAGAAGTAAACGTAGAGAGCCCGGGAGAAGGGAAGGGAAGTACATTTTCTATGGAATTGCCTCCAGAAGGAGATCCGAATAGTCTTAAGGTAGGCGAAATTGCCACAGTTGTTATTAAGGCAGCTGATGCAAACGGCCAAGTAAGTACCTAATGAAGAAGACTGAAACTATTATTCAAGCAGGAGTCACTGCTTGCGTTATTATATGTGTGGTGGTAATTGGTCTCCGCTTGTTGTATGCTGATCGATTTTCTCCGCATACATATATTGGATCATTTCCGCTTGGAGGAAGCCAAAAATCACAGCTTGCCGGCACGCTCCTTGCGTATCAACAACAGCTCCAGCACATGCATGTAACTATTTCATTTCGCGGAAGAAAAGCAGTGCATACATTCGAAGAACTTGGGACAACGGTTGATATTCCTGGAACGCAGCAGGACATTCTGCGGGCAACATCGAATATATGGAAGCTTGCGCCTGTTCGAGTGCCTCCAGTGCTTGTATTTCAAGATGATATTGCGCATGCAATCCTTATGAAAGATTTTGCAGAAGTAGTATCGCTGCCAAAAAATGCCGGAATTACTATAGATGCTTCGTACAATGTTTCTATCAGCAATAGTGCGGCAGGTGAAGACTTTGATATGCAACAGATCGACAATGGAATAACGCAAGAACTTGGCTATTCATCGATGCAACCTGTGGTTGCAACGGCTCGCCGTGCGGACCCTACGGTAAATGCAGCGCAAATTACGCATACCCAAGCATATGCGCAAGGGCTCATGCAATCTGGATTCACGCTCACATATCAAGATAATTCTTTTGTTATCGGAAAAGCGGATATTGCTCACATGGTGCAATTTGAAGCATCTCCTGGGCCGCATCTGCTATTTGCATCTGATATGTTGCGAAATTATCTGGAGCAGAATGTATCACCAAAAATTCACGTTGAACCAGTAAACGCAAGATTTCAAATGCAAGATGGAGCAGTGACCCAATTTGCATTGCCCAAAAGTGGCGTTGATCTCGATGTCGATGCGACGATGAAGGGGGTTGCAAATGCATTAATGCAAGAACAAAATTCAGCGGCAATGATTACAAGTGAAGTTCAACCGACATTTACCGATGCGCAAAGCAGTTCTTCGCTTGGCATTACGAAATTAATAGCAACAGGAGAAACGGATTTTCGAGGATCTCCAAAACATCGTATCGTAAACATTACAGTTGGGGCGGACAAATTCAATGGAATATTAATAGCGCCGGGCGAAGAATTTTCCTTTGATAAATTACTCGGTCCAGTGGATGCGAGCACTGGGTACTTGCCGGAATTAGTTATTAAAGATAATGCAACGCTTCCAGAATTTGGCGGAGGATTGTGCCAAGTTTCTACAACTGCATTTCGCGCTGCAATGTATGCAGGGGTAAAAATAACCGAGCGACATAATCATTCGTATGCGGTGCGATATTATGGCATTCCAGGATTTGACGCCACGATTTATCCGCCGTATACTGATTTTCGTTTCCTCAACAATACGCCCGGCTATCTTCTGATACAGACGCACATAGATGGCACAAAACTTTTCTTTGAGTTTTGGGGCACAGATGATGGACGACACGTAACAATCGATGGGCCGCATCCGTATGATCGAAAACCTGACGGTTCGGTAAAATCGGTGTTAAAACGAACAGTGACAGATGCAAATGGAAATGTTATCGAAAACGATACATTTAATAGCAATTATAAATCTCCAAACCTATTTCCTCATGAACCAGCAAAGCAAGCTTCCAATACCGCCGGTGCCGCCTCCAGTGAGAGTGCGCCAAACGGCAACGCGTAAAAAAAGTAAACCAGCACTACGAAAGCGGGTTATTCGCCATGCGCCGAAAAAGCATAGGAATGTTCGACGAGAATTATCTGCAGGAGGAGTTGCAGTGCGACAAGAACGGGGAATTTGGCATGTTGCGCTTCTTAAAACGGAACACCGCAGGGGAAGCGTGTGGGTATTGCCGAAAGGCCACGTTGAAATGCATAAGCAAGAACGAGTTGCCGATGCAGCAAAGCGAGAAGTGCAAGAAGAAGCGGGTATTATGGAATTGGAAGTAAAAGATCAACTAGGAACAACACGATTCGTGTTTCAAGCCGAAACCGCGCTTGTCAAAAAAACAGTTCATTATTTCTTGATGATCACCACGCAAAAAGAATTAGTTCCGCAAGCTGAAGAAGGGTTTATCGATGCCGGATGGTTTCCGATTGATGTGGCAATTACGATGCTTGAATATGATACGGATCAAGATATTGTATCGAAAGCAAAAGATATATTAGAAGGAAAAGTTGCTGCAGTTTCCGCAATTCCATCTGCAGGGCGCAAGGTGATTAAGATTCACTCGTAATTACGGCAAGTAATACTTCAGAAGCTCCTCCGGGTGTATTCCCGCATGCCGTAATTGGTGAACAATAGGAGTTCCTGAGGTAAATGTGGGAATGGTATTGAGTTCGATTACATCAATCGCTCCGTTATCCGCAATCATATCTACTGTTGCAATACCGTCGCATCCGAGGGAGTCGTATACGTCGCGAGCAATAGTTTCTGCTTGATGAATAATAGAAGAACGGGGATCATGGTTATGGTAAAAAAGATTGTCGTGCCCCGTTTGTTTTGTATCGTAATTAAAGAAAGATGAATTTCTTGGGGTAACAATGCTTGCTGGGAGGGAAGAGAGCGCACCAGTTTTTTCTTTATACACCGTAATAGCGATTTCATCGCCATGACGCTCTTCTTGTATAAGAACATCGTCGAGTGAATTCTGAATATTTTTAATGCTTTGTTCGAGATCTTCTTGCGATCTGACATGTATAACCCCGTGGCTCCCAGCGCCATGACTAGGCTTTATAAAAAATGGAATGGTAAAAAAAGATTGGAGAATATTTCGTATGTCTTCTTCAGATGTTTGTTTTTTTATAATCTGCGAGTAGGGAGTAGGTGCAACATCGGAAATTGCATGAGTAAAATGATGTTTATTATGTGCAAGTTTGCTGACACTAGCATTTGAACCTTTTACGGGCAAGTGCATGAGCTCTCCAAAGCTGTGCATTGCTCCATCGTCTCCGCCGCGCCCGCGGAGAACCGTGATGATCGAATCCACAGTTCGATTCAATAATCGCTGCAATGCTTGTTTTGGGTCTTGTGCGGGCACAGCTTCTGCCAACATATCCATTGCGTGTTTGGTATTTCCACTTTTTGGAAGGCTTCCTAATGGAACTTTCCATAATCCATCATGTGTTACTGCAACTGGCGTTACATCATATTCTGATTTTGGAATATAGCGGCATACCCATGCACCAGATTCCCGCGAAGTATTCGCATGTTCTGCATCTCCTCCATAAAATACGACTACTCGAGGCTTCATGGAAGCATTATACCACAATGGTATAATGCTTATTTTTATAAATTCACTACTACCCTAGAGATAAATAAATTGAAATCTATTTTTTTATCTTATAATCGCTTGTTGGGGTTTGGGTGGATTGAGAAAAAGCGAAGAAAATAGTGAGGCAAAGTAATATAAAGTAAAAAAGAACAAAGAAGAAAGAAAAATGAACGAATGGGGAAGTACCACTATCTACGTTAGGTGTATGCAAGATTAAATCAATTACTGTATAAGCACCCGGATTATCTCCATGGTCTGAAAAATTAAAGAGAATGGCAAAAATTTGGGTAATGAGGGTTATATAGAGAAGAGGTCTGTAGATTGTCGCTGTAGTTCTTTTAAACTTATAATACAAAACTATTCCTGCAATTATTGAAATAACTAGAATTGTTCCAAGAATAAAAGAACCATAGAATAACCACATCAGTCCAGACCAGCCCGCCGAAGTCATGAGAAATACTAAAGAACTAAAGAATAAGTAAATACCCAAGGAAAATAGAAAGGATTTTATACTAATATTTCCCGATAATTCCATATAATGCATATGTTATAGGGGATGAAATAAAAAAGCGAGCCAGATTTTACTCTAGTTCGCTTGAAAAAGAACAAGTTGATCGCTGTCAAACGTGTGCCCAAAACCAACCATTCAGAACACGCTTGATAAAACCGGCAACAATGGGAGACTCGTCATTATCTATAGTTATGTGAGACGTGGTGCTGTGGGCAAAAGTATCAGTATCAATTTCTTGGTACTGTCCATATCCCGCAAGACCATTCACATTAACCAGTCCAGGATTACCCACATGGCCGTTGCCTATGGTGACCCCATCCTCTGCAACTGAAAAGTGGCTTTGATAGATATTCAGGAAAGAGCTAATTGGACTATGTGGCAATTGTGTCTCGTGGCCAATTGAACCATGATGCACAGCATCAACGTACGCAACTCCTGCAACCTCAAGAGTGGTATATGTCTGATGTATTGCATCGACAATTCGTTTGGCCATACCTCCGCCCCATGAATACCCTGCTACAATTACAGATCGAACCTCCTCTCCTATAGATTTTAAATGAACAATTTTACTATTAATCGCAGTTAGAGCTAAGTGAAATTCAGAGTCGGCAACCTCCATAGGATGTAGCGAGTTTGGAAATCCCGACTCTAATCTCACAATGTGACTAGAGCTAATAAATCCATTAATATCGCTATAGACTTGATCCATCCCAGCTATTGCATAAAATGTATTTTTTTCATTAGGATCTATTTCTCCATAGATTTGCCCTGATCCATAACACAGAATCACCAACTGATGCGCCATGCGATCTTGGACCGTGATCACCGGATCTTGTGCCGCGAATGCGACATTTTCCGATTTTTCAATTGGTCGTTGGGTCGTAACTCCAACAGATGCTGGAATATTGATCTTCACACCGGGAGCAGAATTTACTCGATTCGGCACAGGAGCCGTTGATCGAACTTGAGGATCACCCGGATCATCAGGGGCACCGTGAGCATTATGCGTGTCTTTCAACACGAGCATATTGAACTCGAATTCTCCTGATTGCCCGTCAACCGTGACAACCATCTTAAACGTATCTTTGTCCGCGCCATTTGTAATGAGCTTAGGCGTTGGTACTTTAATATCCGCGTCTCCATTTCTATCCGTATGGAATGTTTGGCTGGCACGATGGCTATCGTCCAAATACCATTCCACATGAACAGTAGCATCAGGTGTTGAATTGCGAATTCCTAATGGAAAATTAGCAGACACTTCCCGTGTCTTTTGCGCTTCAACTTCTATGCGGAATCCTTCCGTGATTGTGATCTTTCGTTCTGCTACGATCCCGTCGTGAAGGATACGCAAGCCGTATCCGTCAATGCGAGAACCTTTGGGGAGAACTTGAGGAATGATAATCTGATATGTTCCATTGCCGGAACCATCAGTCTGCATATAGCCGTACTCATGTGCGACTCCGTTGTCGTCGGTAATTTGAATAGTCACTTCGGATTCTGCAACACCACCTGTTATTTTCACATCCAATGTTTTACCTTCCTCAACCGTTGGAGAAGAAATACCTATTCGTTGGCCTGCGTACAGAGTGACGTGGAAAGTTTTGATGAACGTACCAATCTTCACTCTAATATCGCGGCCATCCATAGAAATTCCCTGATCCAGAACATAGGGCATGCGAAGCGCAAGCGTCGCATTTCCGTTCTTATCAATGTATGCGGAAGGGAATTGATACTGAACAGCATCATGATCTCCAAGCATTCCAATGTCACACAGTTTGCTCGGAGGACCGTTGATTACAGTGACGGTAAATACATCTCCCTCTCGACAGTTTGGCGGAGTCAAGACGTCAATGACAGGAGGCGGAACAACCGGTGGAGTGTTACGAATGGCGATTGCTTTTGCAGTTCCCCATATGTAAACGATTTTTCCTCCTTTGAAG
>DATIIA010000105.1:0-4871 GCA_035480115.1 Candidatus Anderseniibacteriota bacterium
TGTTTAGAACAGAAGAAAATAGGAACGACTCTAATGATATGGACGTAAGTGAACCACGAGTAGAACGTGGAATTTTTCCTGACGCGCAGGAGAGATATAAGCAAACTCTTGCAGATGGTGGATTAGAACAACTGCAAGATCTTGGCAATAACGTTGTGTATCCTACGCTAGATCAATGGGTTACTCATCGAATTGCAAATAAAAGAGGTGCTAAATTTTTTCCTTCTTTCGTCAAAAATGAAGAAGGGGAGGTTTTTTTCTGCAAAACACAGCTTTCTGATAATGCTGCTGCACTCGAAGGATTGGCGAGAGAAGCAGAAAGGCTAAAAAATATTCCCCAAGGAATAAATTCGCCTCGTTTAGTTAAATATATTCCTGCAGAAGATGGGAAAGTTGCGATGTTGTTAACCGAAGCAATTAATGCTTCTGTAGTGCATCCTGATGGGTGGTTTCCTGAAGACGTGCCAGATATCATACGACAAATAAAATTAATGGAAGATGAAGTAGTAAAAGAGGGAACTGAATCAAAAGATTCTAATATTATAGAGAACACGCGAAATCTTTTGAAAAGAGCAGGAGAAACGATTGCACCAGATTTACAGTCACATATTGAAAGCGTATTAGCAGCATATGAACCATATTCAAAACCGCGTTTCGTTCATGGAGACGCAGGAACAAAAAATATTTTACTCGGAATTCAAGAAGGAGAAGGTGCTGCATTTTTCGTAGATTGGGAATTTCCTGGAATGGGTTTTTTAGGGCAGGATGCTGCAAAACTTTGGTCAGAATTACGCACAAATAAGGATGTTAGCAGTGCATTCCTTAATTCCTACCTCCACACTCCGAATGGATCACTCGATCAAGCGCGAAAAAGCGCAATAGTCTTCGGCGTACTTGCAGAAAGCTTGGTGCATTTAGCATGGAGAAATGAAAATATTATCGCACCAGGCAAACAGGCTGATTCTCCTCATCTGCAACGAGAGATAGAAAATTTTAATCAAAAAATCAGAGATGCAATTGAAGCTGTAGAATCCATAAACACCTAATAAGTCTATGCCTCCCCTTCGTGCAATTCGATCCCCTCGCAACCCAATTATTGTGCCGCGTACTGATAATTTACATTGGTGGGAACGAAATGGAATTTTTAATGCAGGAGTATGTGAGTATCACAATCAGGTACTTCTTATTTATCGCGCATACGACGATTACCGTATTTCCCGATTAGGACTTGCAAATAGTAAAGATGGCGTTGATTTTACGCTGCACGATCATCCTATTATCGATACCAATCCATCTGACGAATTCGAACGAATCGGAATCGAAGATCCGCGGGTAACGCAAATTGGAGATACCTATTATATTGTTCATACGTCTGCTTCATATAAACATATCGGTGAACGCTCAGATGTGAGTAAAGAAGACTACCTGCCATGGAGAGTCCGCGTGGGCATGCATTCTACCAAAGACTTTAAATCGTTTCTTCATCATGGCGTTATTCTTCCTGATTTTCATGCAAAAAATGCAAGCTTATTGCCGATCAAATTCGATGATGCGTTTGCATTGTACTATCGAGAATTTACTGATGATGGCGAAATACTCAAGATCGCATTCACCCATGATTTTATTTCTTGGTTCGGAATTAAAACAATCTCGTGGCCTGCCGCAGATGAATGGCAGCGGAAAAAATTCGGCCTTGGATCACAACCAATCCTTATCCCTGAGGGCTTGCTTATCGTATCGCATGGAGTAGATATGAATAGCCAATATCGCCTGGGATTAATGCTGTTCGATAAGAATGACCCGAGCAAACTCCTATGGTCGACCCAAGACCCTATTTTAGAACCGGAAATGCCCTATGAAAAAGAGGGATTCGTACCAAACGTTGTATATACATGCGGAGCGCTGATAAAAAACAACGAACTGTGGATTTATTATGGTGGTGCAGATCGCGTAATGGGCAGGGCAATTCTGCAAATGAAAGATATCGAGCAAGCTATTATCGAGCAAGTGTAGGCTGCTGCCTCATACGAACTTCCGCCCACATATACGATAGCAGCGATTCGGCGCCGCAATTTTCATTCACTGCGCCATCATGTAATCCGTCATAACATGTTCCAGTAATATTATTTGCTACTTCAAGTTGAGCAGTATTATTCCCAAAAAACCATTCATACGGCAATAGGACATGCTCGGAAGAAATAGTTTCTTGATCCCAATTGCGAAGATCAATCAAGAAGTCGAGCATCGTCGCAGCCTCAATCGGTTGCTGATCATATTCTGATGGTCGCCCATTTTTACGATACCAAGAACTATTGCCGATAGGGATAAACATATGTTCACGTATCGTCGTTGTGCAAAGAAAATTAGAAGATCTCCGAAGAATATGCTCAAGTTTCTTGTCTGGGTCCGAAATAATCTGCAGCGCAGCAAGTATTCCATGCGGAAGGATTGCATTAGCATACGTCATCACATGCTCAAACCACGGCCATTCTTGAGAAGCATTCTGGTCCCACTCCGCTATAAGTCTGTTTGCACATTCTTGAGCAATATCCTGCATGTCTTGAGATAATTTTTCATGCATCGCAAGATCTCGAAATGTTATAAGTGTTTCTGCGCATGCACGAGGAGCAATATATATGCTATCTATATTATGTATTATTTTGTCTAATAACTCTCTCGCCTGCTGAATGCGAGCCTTATCCGTATCGCACGTAATAACAGCAACGCACGCGCGCAACACGCGCGCATACATGTCACCAGATATATCATGGGTTAACCAAACGCCTTCTGCCGTCCTAAAGTTATACATAGTGCCATCATTGCGCGTAGCATCGAGCAGAAACTTCCAGCACAGCGCCAATCCCCGAGAGGCTATATTAGCATTCATGCCATCCAGATACGGGAATAGGCGAATAAGTACCAATACCGCACGAGCGTTATCATCAACGCAATAACCTTCTGAGAGTCTTGGCTCTAGGAATTGTGCATGCTGGTATAATCCATACTCTCCAAGCAGATGCTCAAAATGAGCGAGCGATAGTAGCTGTTCTTGCTTCATACAATAGTCTATGATATATTATGTCATATGTTTAACTTTAGGTCAATATTTACTCAGAACCGACCGGTAAAAGTCCTGTATGTTTCTTCGTATATTCCTAAAAAATGCGGCATTGCTACGTATACAAAAGACCTTACAAATGCAATAAATTTACTCAACCCTCTTCATTTAGCAGAAATTATTGCGATAGACGAACCTGCAGATAATCTTTTATATCCTTGGGAAGTAACACATAAAATCTCGGAAAACGAACAATCTGAATATAAACGGATGGCAGAACAGGTAAATACTTCCGGAACTGATGTCGTATCGCTGCAACATGAATTTGGCCTGTATGGAGGTACGGGAGGATCATACATATTAGATTTTATTAATAATCTTACCCTTCCTCTCGTCACTACCGTTCATACTGTTATCAGCGATCCGAAAAATGAATACGGCGTCGTGTTAAAAGAAATCCTGGAGAAATCAACTGCTATTGTAGTTATGATGCAAGACGGATCAGAAAAATTGCAGCGGCTCTATGGAATTCCGGAAGAAAAAATTGTAGTTATTCCTCATGGGGTTCCGGATACGATATTTCGTTCAAGCGAACGAATGAAGAAACGAAAGAAAATAGAAAATCGTCTTGTAGTAGGTAATATTAACTTACTCTCTCCGAACAAAGGCATTGAATACGCTCTCGATGCCATAGCTGAAATTAGATCTGTATACCCAGAAGTGTTGTATTTAATTATTGGCCAAACTCATCCTAAGCTATTACGAAGAGAAGGAGAGCAATATAGGAATTTTCTTAAGAAAAAAGTACGAGACCTCAACATCCAACGTAACGTTCGATTTATAAATAAATATTTGGAATTAGATCAGCTCACTCGCTGGCTATCCGCATTTGATTTTTATGTCACTCCCTATCTGGACCCTGAGCAGGTAACGTCTGGAGCTCTTGCATATGCCGTAGGAGCAGGCAAGCTATGCATTTCAACTCCCTATATATATGCCAAAGAAGTCCTCGCGGATAACAGGGGCGTCATTGTTCCGTTTAAAGACTCCCATGCAATTGCACAAGCAGTTATTAGTCTATGGCACGACAAAGAAGAAAAGCATAAGTTAGAAAAAAATAGTTACACATTCGGCCGACTCATGACATGGCCAAATGTGGCACAGCAGTATCTAGCAATTTTTCGAAAGTTTGCTAGTTAGTATTTCTTGTATACAGGGCTCGGAGTCGGATCAACAGTAAATCCCGAAGTTGAAACTTGGCAGCTCGATGGCCCATATAGATTCATCATTGGATACCCCGGAACAAACCAATTAAAATTTCTACGAGCAAATCCCCCTGCAAAACTTGCATGGATTACATCGTTTGGATTTGGCACTTCCTTTGGTTTATAGAAAGCCTGCGCAACTCCCCCTTGCGTCGTAAAAGAAACAGGAGGAACAATGGTTCCCAGTTCTCTATTATTCGACCATGTAATAAGAAGATTATTAAGCATGGATGCCGAAATCGTCATGCCTGGTGTCGAGAGCTGCACGCGAACAATATTATTTGAAAAGGAGCAATGCAACGCAGTCGAAATAGCTTGTCGGGTATAACGGGATGAAAACGCAGCAAGAGATAATGAGCCGCTATAAAAAGTTACGAGAAAAAGAGATATACCGGCAATTGCGAGAGCGCATCCCATAATGGCAATATGTTTTTTCATAGACGCTTTTTTCTTTTTCCTCATGCACCACAAGTATAGCATACACAAACCCCGCCGTGTGGCGGGGTTTAGTAGTTCTTATATAGTATTGCTTATCCGAGGATCGTCTT
>DATIIA010000106.1:0-2281 GCA_035480115.1 Candidatus Anderseniibacteriota bacterium
CTACTTCCGATTATTTTTTCTCCCATTTTAATTTGTGCACGACGGCGGATTTCTAACCGAACAGATGCATAAAACTTAAGTGCCTTTCCTCCCGTTGTTTCTTCTGGGTTTCCAAAGACCACACCGATTTTCATACGAATCTGGTTAATAAAAATGACGGTTGTATTCGTCTTTGCGACAATACCCGTAAGCTTTCGTAACGCCTGGCTCATCAAGCGAGCCTGCAAACCCATGTGAGAGTCGCCCATTTCACCTTCAATTTCTGCACGAGGGGTAAGCGCGGCAACGGAATCAACAACGATTAAATCAACGGCTCCAGACTTTACTAATGTTTCAACAATATCAAGCGCCTGCTCGCCATTGTCCGGCTGACTGATGAGCAAATCGTTTAAGTTAACGCCTATACGTTTTGCATATTGAGGGTCGAGCGCATGTTCTGCGTCCACATAGGCAACTGTTCCTTTCTTTTTTTGGCAGTTTGCTGTTATATGAAGCGCGAGTGTCGATTTACCGGATGATTCCGGACCATATATTTCAATAATTCTTCCTCGAGGGACTCCCCCAATCCCAAGTGCAATATCAAGAGAAATAGAACCTGTTGGAATTGCATCGATATCTACCTTTTTTACTTCTCCTAAGCGCATAATAGCGCCATCACCAAATTTTTCTTTAATCATGTCAACGGCAGACCCCACTGCAACCGCTCGATCATCTTGTTCTGATTGTTTCTCTTTTGTTTTAGTTAATTCTGATGGCATACAATAAGCGTACTACTTTTCTCGCAGTAAAAAAAGGGTTTTTGTGCGTTCTCGCCCTGAAGCAGTGGACACTTCTATCCGAAACGGATTCATTCCTTTATGAAGGGGTATAGCAACAGAAAATGTAGAATCGGGTTTTAATAGCACCTGCTCATCATTAATAGTAAGGCGAACATTCGGCTCCGTTTTTCCCGCAATTACAACCGTTGAGTCATCAATAATATGAGTTGAGGGGGATGTAATGGTGAGCGCTGGCAATTTCCAGAAAGACTGCACCTGCCACACAATATACACGCCCACAAGAATCGCTACACACGCTACCACTATTCCAATTACAAGGCGCGGACTCAGCAAACGATCAAACAGACGATCAGGAGTGAGCATTTTCAGAGGCACACGAGTGCGTACGGTAGAAAGGGATCGCAATACGCTCCGTAAATCTTTTGCAGAATATATTCCCAAATACTGCGCATAGGCAGTATATGCGCCGCGAGCATATAATTCAGCAGAAAATACAGAATAATCCTCAGCTTCAAGAGCCGCGAGCTGGCTAATCGGAATCCTTAGTTCTTTAGAAACATGCTCAAGCGAAACTCGGTACGACATTCTTGTGCTGGCAAGCCGAGCTCCAATGCCCGTATGTTGACCCCCTTTCTGGGAACGAACTCCTACCATGACTCTTCAGTGTCGGAAACGGGAGGTGGAGTATCGTGCTCCGCAGATTCAGCTGGCATTCCGAAACTTGGAATAGGTTCGCCGTACCCCTCTTCTGGCTGCGAGAGAACTTCTCGGGGCTTATTACCTTCTTGGCCTGCAATAACGCCAAACTCTTCAAGCATATCAAGTAAGCGGGCAGCACGAGAATATCCTACTCGAAGACGCCGCTGCAATAACGATGCGCTCGCTTTTCCCGATTCCAGCACAATACGTTTTGCATCTTCAAATAATACGTCATCGCCAGCATCACCTGCTTCTCCGGTGCCCTGATGCGCAGGGGTTACGATTGCATCATCAAATACCACCTCCATCGGATTCTTATCGCGAATCTCTTGGACGACTTGTCGAACTTCTTCTTCTGAAATAAAGCCCCCTTGCAAACGGGTAGGCTTTGCACGATCGCCTGGCAAAAACAACATATCTCCGCTTCCTAATAATTTTTCGGCTCCAGCGCCATCTAAAATAGTACGAGAATCAATTTGCGAAGCAACGTTAAATGCAATACGCGCAGGAACGTTTGCCTTAATAATTCCCGTAATAACGTTGACTGAAGGGCGCTGTGTTGCAAGTACTAAATGAATTCCGATAGCGCGGGCCATTTGCGCAAGCCTCACAATCATCCCTTCTACATCGCGGGAATGCGTCGCCATCAAATCAGCTAATTCATCAATCACGATCACAATAAGCGGCATTGCTTGATCGGGATTATTTGCATTAAATGAAGCAATATTTCGAGAGCCATGCTCTGCAAGCAATCGATACTTACGATCCATTTCTTTTACTGCCCACTTTAATGCGTTTACTGT
>DATIIA010000107.1:0-6188 GCA_035480115.1 Candidatus Anderseniibacteriota bacterium
ATTTTGCTCGCTTTCTGCTCATCTGCGTCTCTATCCGATCTGGAGGTTGTCAAAAGTGAAAAAAGAGATCCAAGCCCAAATGATGAACTTGCAACGTCTGATTGTTTACCTAATATGGTTTGCCTAGTCGCATGATGAGCGCGAGCAGATTCTTTTCTGCTTGCGGGAGTGCAAATATATTGAATCATTGCGCTGTCTGTCTTCTGCATTTTTGCCAACGCTCCCGTTAAGGGCTGCATGGGGTCTACTTCCAGTTCTTTATATGTAGCAATGGGCAAATAACCTTTTCTTCGTAAGTGTAATGAGGCTACACGAACAGTGTCCCCTTCATCAAATACAGTATATTCAGGAGCCAGGCTCACTTCAGCCTCCGGATAATGAGCATATATTTGTTTTTCTATATGATGAATATATTTCCGCTCCGTGCCAGCAAAGAATACGATTCCCTGGCCCGGAATGCTCGCTATTTCAAATACAACAACCGGCTTTCCATACATCATGCGATCGAAAAAAGAAGTAGGAAGAGCTGATAATGTTGATAAGAATTGCTCTGCAACTGCAATGCGTTCTTTAATAGATTGCCCTATTCCTTCTTCTCTTTCTTCATGCTGCATGTCTTTCGGGAGCAACACTTGCAGCATTTGGATATCAAGCGAATGAGATTGTTGAGCGCGCGCACGAATATTTTTTATAACGAAAAAAAGTACGGCAATAAGCAGTGCAATAACGCACAAAAATATCAGAATACCGAGAAACGACATCATATTGAATACGCGAAAAGGACAATCGCTGCCATAATTCCAACCACTATCAAAAGCAAAACTATAAGCACAAGCGGCGATGGATGATGGACGTTTACGCGCGACACAACTACAGCTTCATACAACTTCCCAGTTAGTACGTCATGAAGCAAGTCGATATTACGCGGAAATGATGCGCTTTCGTGCGCTTGCTTTAATGCAATATCGAGGCCACTTGCAAATGCTACTTCTACCAGCTTCTGAACTTCAGCATGCTCTTGAGGCGTATGCTCCCACGGCTCCCGAATTGGAGTAACTGCCACCCCTTCTTTTTCAAACACTTTTACCAATTCTTCTGAAACCAGTTCCCGTTTCCGGGTAGCTCCGGGTGTTTTTTCCGTACGAACGCGCGCATCAAATGATTCCTGAAATTCGTTTGCCTCCTCTGGGCTAGGGAATATCAAGGAATCGCGCGCCCCTCCAATGCGACGTTCAAGCGACATATAAAGGTAGTATACCAGTTATGCAATGCCCTGAATATCGCCCCAATTTTGACCTATTCCTACATCTGCAATAAGCGGCGCATCAAGGACAATAACGCCTTCCATAATCGCTTTCATATCATGTGCAAATTGCTTCGCATCGTGTTCCCTTACTTCGCATACAAGCTCATCATGAACTGTTAAAACGATAGCGCTTTCAGGAAAAGATTGTTGGATATGCGCATATAACTCAATCATCGCTTTTTTTAGAATATCTGCCTCGGTACCCTGGATAGGAAAATTAAATGCTGCACGCTCGGCTGCAGCCCGAATTGCAGGATTATTTGATTGTATCTCTGGAATATACCGCTTGCGGCCAAACATCGTTTCTACATATCCCTGTGTATTTGCATCATCAATTGTTTTTTTAATACATTCCGTAATACCCGTATATTGATGCTGATACCGATCTATAAATGACCTGGCTTCTTCAACACTCACATGCGCAGTACGAGCAAAGCTTTGTGCTCCCATTCCATACAATACTCCAAAATTAAGCGTTTTTGCTTGGCGTCTCATATCATCTGTCACTTCGTTGCTAGGAACTGAAAATACCCATGCAGCAGTTGATTTATGAATATCCTCACCCGCACGGAATGCAGTAAGAAACTTTTGGTCCTGTGCAATATGGGCCGCGATACGCAATTCCAGCTGAGAATAATCTGCTTTAACAAGCGTGCATCCTTCTTTTGCTATAAATGCATGCCGAATTTCTTGGCCAATATCTGTTCGAATAGGGATATTTTGCAAATTAGGATTGGTAGACGATAATCTTCCTGTCGCCGCAATCGTTTGGTTAAATGTCGTGTATATTCTTCCTGTTTTTGCATCAATTAATGGCGGCAACGCATCTAAATAGGTACTTTTCAACTTGGAAAGTTCCCTATATTCCGAAAGCAACGCAATAATCGGGTGGGCATCTGCTAGTTTTTCCAGCTCATCCGCACCCGTGGAATATCCCGACTGAGTTTTTTTAATACCTACCGTAGGCAGGTTTAATGTTTGAAATAAAATATCTCGAAGTTGTTTTGGCGAGCCTATATTAAATTTCGTACCCGCATGCGACCATATTTGTTGTTCAATAGTTGCTATTCGCTCTGAAACTTTTTTGTCCAACGTTGCAAGAACTTTTTCATCAAGTGCAACCCCCGTCATTTCCATATGTACCAACACATCAAGAAGCGGAAGCTCAATAGTTCGCAACACGTCGACTAATTTTTCCTCTTGAAGTTTTGGGAAAAAGAAATCATACAACCGCAACGACACATCGGCATCTTCAGCAGCATACCGAGCAAGCTCTACAAGCGGAACGTCTTTCATACTTTTTTGGTTTTTACCTGACCCTATTAAGTCAGTAATTGGGATTGGTGTATATCCTAAATATTCTTCAGATAAGTTATCCATCCCATAACTGCGAATACCGGGTCGAAGCAAATAACTTGCCAGCATCGTATCAAAAATAATTCCACCAAGATGAATATCAGATTGCGCAAGCACCTCCATATCGTATTTCAAATTATGTCCAGTTTTCCGTACTGATGAATCTTCTAAAAAATCCTTCCATAGCAGTACAGATTCGGTATTGGTAGGAACATACCAAGCGTGAATTTTAGAATTCTTGTGCATTGCAAAGCTCATCCCAATAATGGGGCTCGTCCTTCCGCCAAGCCCATCCGTTTCGGTATCAAATGCAATCACATCCGCGCCACGCAATTCTTTTTGAAGATCAAGCTGTTCTTGCTTTGATAGAGCTATTTTATATCCCTCTGGAAGAACTATTTCTTCTTCATTTTTCATTCCAAGCGTCGGCTGAAACCCATCTTGACTTTTTGGGAGACGAGTAATTAAACTTCGAAACCCAAGCTTTTGAAACACCTCTCGAACCTTCTTTTCGTCATAGGTAACAAACACCGCATCATCCAACACAATATCAACGGGAACATCCTGACGAATAACTGCCAGCTTTCGACTAAAAAAAGCATCTTCTTCGTGACCAATAATATATTTTTTTGCGCGAGATGGAAGCTCTTCTGTATGCTGAAAAATAGATTCAAGAGGCCCATACGCACCCACTAAATCCTTAGCCGTTTTTACACCAATACCAGCAACCCCTTTAATGTTATCGGATGGGTCCCCAGCTAATCCTTTGTAATCAGGGATATATATTGGATCAAACCCATACTTCTCTTTCACAAGTTCAGGAGTATATAAAATCGTATCTGAAATTCCCCGCTTCAATGTAAATACAGATGTTTTTTCTGATACCAACTGGAGAGTATCCATGTCCCCGGTAACGACTACAATAGGAATTGTATCTTCAAGATTTCGGACAATTGTTCCAATAATATCGTCTGCTTCAAATCCCTTCTTTTCTAAAATAGGGATTGAGAATGCACGCACTACATCGCGAACAATATCGAATTGAGCAATTAAATCATCAGGCGTTACTTTTCGATGTGCTTTATAGTCTGCATATTTTTCATGTCGGAATGTCGGCCCTTTCATATCAAATGCCGCAATGACATGGGTAGGCTTCAGAGTAGCAATCATCTTGATCAACATTGTCGTAAAGCCATACACAGCATTCGTCGGCACCCCCTCTGGTGTACTCATCGGGGGCAACGCGTGATACGCCCTATGAATTAACGCGTGCGCATCGATTATTGCCAATTTCTGCCGTTTTGCCATATAGGTAGTGTAAAACAATCTCTTCTAAAAGACACTTAATATTATATGGTCTTAATTTCTATCACCCGTTCCTCTTTGGATGCTCCTGGTATAATACTCAAAACCCATCCAGATATTTCTCCAATCTTTTTTATTGCCTCTGGCCATTCTATAACAACTACTGCTTTTTGTTCTTTCGCAGTGTGTAGTATTTCTTGAACATAATTAGTGTCCAAATTGGAACGGTATAAATCGAGGTGAATAAATTTGTGAATCTTCGAATTATTCTTTACTTGGTACTCTGCGACTATCGTATACGTCGGCGATGTCATTGCATCCTCAACACCAAGTGCTGCGCCTAAGAATTGAGCAAATGTCGTCTTGCCTGCACCTAAATCGCCTTGCAACAGCACAACATCCCCTGAGCGAAGCTCCTGAGTAAGCTGTATTGCAAGAGCATTGAGATCCTGAAGACTAGATATATGATGACTTCCAATCAAGTTTTTTGCATTCATACGACTATCCTAGCTGAATTTTTTGAAAATACATACATTTTCCACATCTGCACAGTTTCTTTTCTAAATCAGGCGAGATAGGATAATAGGATTTGCTATGAGCTTACCTGAAATACAACAAGCAATTTCCGTTATCAACCGATCTTCGCATATTGCGCTGTTCGTTCCAGAAAAACCATCGATTGACGCATTTTCTTCCATGATGGCAATGTCATTGGCGCTCCTCCAAGACAATCAAAAGACAATATATTCCATAAGCCCTGCGCACGTACCTTCTGAATTACAGTTTTTGCCCGGATCATCACAAATTACGATGAAACCAAATATTCAACCTACTCTTATTATTGATATTGCGAACGTTGAATCCGTTCAAAACATCACTCAAGAGCATATAAATGGCGGAATGAGAATTCATATTGAATTGCCGACTGGAATGAATCTCACAAAAGATTTAGCCGAGACACACGTGCGCCAGCTTCCGTATGATTGCGCTATTTTATTCGGCGCATCTGATTTAGCTGACCTTGGAAGCCTATTCACTGAATTCGCAGACTTTTTCTACAATATTCCTATTATTAATATCGATCATAAAGCGAGCAATGAATATTTTGGAACGATAAACGTGGTTGATATTACAGCATCGTCTATTGCGGAAATTACCCATGAACTTATTACATCTCTGGGTGCCCAACATATGACACAAGACATTGCAACAGCGTTGTATGCGGGAATAGTTGGAGCAACAGAATCATTTCAAAAACCCTCTACCACTCCCCATGCGTTCCAGCTCGCAGCAGACTTGATGAATCGAAATGCCCAAACGGACATCGTGATCCAACATCTTGTAAAAACAAAACCTCTTTCGCTCCTGAAAATATCTGGCAGGACATATGCTCGATTGCGACATGACGAACATGGTCATTTGTTCTGGAGTATTTTGCGATCATTGGATTTTCATGAAAGCGAAGCCACTGAAGAACAAATTCCGCTCATTATGCATGAACTGACGAATAATATATCCGGCTACAACGCAGCATTCATTTTGTGCGAAAATGAAGCAAAGGAACATACGATCTATATAGCCCTCGGTAAAGGATTATCAAAAAAACGAAATGAAATCCAAGAACAGTTATCTGCCAAAAAACAGCAGGGCCTACTCATTGTTTCTTTGCCCCCATCCTCCCTTGAGGAGGCAGAAATTTCAGCTATACAAAAAGTTCGGGATATTCTTCCACAATTTCACTCTTGAGAAACTCGCTCTACTTCATCAATTGTCGTTTTCTTGTCGATAACTTTTAAGTAAGCATCTTGCGCAATGGTTGTCATACCATTTTTAAGCGCGATCTTCTGAATATCAGCGCTGCTTACGCCTTGCAAAATAAGCTCTTTCATCTCTTGTTCAACTGCAAAGATTTCGAATGCGCCCAAGCGGCCATGATACCCCGTATTACCGCATACCTGACAGCCCACTGCGCGCATAAAGCGAAGAGACGGATCATCGAGAATTGCAGGGTCAAAAACATCCTTCCGAACTGATTTCATCGACTCTTTAAGCCTTGCGCGCAATGCAGCATCTGGATCATATTCTTGTGCACATGCGGTGCACACAACTCGCACAAGGCGCTGTGCGATCACTAAGTTTAATGCGGGAGCCAACACATAGGGGCGAATTCCCATATCTACAAGGCGCGGAATAGCCCCTGCTGCATCGTTTGTATGCAATG
>DATIIA010000108.1:0-5320 GCA_035480115.1 Candidatus Anderseniibacteriota bacterium
TCTCCTTACGAAGGAGAGGCTAGGTGAGGTTTTCACCTGCCGTAATCATCCTGCACCCGATGATTATCAGCTTCATTTGAAGGATTATTTGGATCAGTATGCCGCCAAATTTCTGCAACAACTCCCCATGTTTTTAATCCGACTAATCGGTGCCTGGTTCCTTGTGGGATTTCTATCAAATCACCAGATTGATATATAATCTGCTCCGGCTGAGTATCTGTTTTAGATAACGGGTACGCAACTGGCCCCTCAATAACTTTATGATATTCTGCACGGCGGTCATGATATTGCCACGATAATCGATGACCAGGAGCAACTACTAAAATCTTTGGGCTTAGTTTTTCCAAATTATGCTCAAATAATGTTGCGTGGGCTCCAAAAAAAACTGTAATAAATTTTTCAGTTTCATTATCAGGAATGACAAAATACCCTCCCCACGGCTTTTCAAAATCCCTGCCTTGAACCGTAAAACCTTGTTCAATAAGAAAATGATCAACTCGCGCTTCTATTTCATTTTTTTTCGATGGATTCATACTGTTATGATTTTCTATTATCGCCGTGCATCAGCATCTCGACAGCATGTTGCATAGACCCTGCTCGCGTAATAATTCCTCCGCCCACGAAGAAAATTTCATCTGCATCCTCAATAGTATTTAATCGATGTGCAATAATGACTTTTGTAGTCGTTGCAGGAAGTTTTTTCAAAATATCTTCTAATAATTGCTCCGTAATCGTATCAATATTTGCAGTAGCTTCATCTAAAATAAGCAATTCCGGATGACGAAGCACTGCACGCATGAATGCGATCAATTGCTTCTGCCCTAGCGATAACGTATCACCACCTTCAGATATCGGTGTTTCTAGTCCTTGATCAAATCGATCGAGTAACTTACTTAATCCTTCTCGCTCGACAACTTCTCGAACTTGGTCAATAGAGTAATCTACAAACCTCTCGTTCGCATAGATAATATTTTCCCACACAGTTCCTGTAAATAAATACGGATCCTGAACAATAAATCCAATAATCATTGTCCGCTGCACAGGGTCATATGAACGGATATCCTTCCCTTTTAGTAATACTTCCCCTTTCACTGGGTCATACAGACGCGCCATTAGAGATGCAGTCGTTGTTTTACCTCCGCCAGTCGGCCCAACCAATGCATACGTTTTCCCTGCTTGCAATTCGAGAGATACATCATGCAATACGGTTTCACCGTCTGGATATGCAAATGCAACATTCTTCATTTCAAGCAACGTGCCAGATGCTGATTCGGAAGATGGGATAATATCCATATCCGATTTCATTGCAAGAAGTTCCGAAATACGATCCAGCCCAGCAAGAGCCGTCTGCCACGTAGTCCATATGGCGGCAAGCTGCCGAAGAGGAGCATAAAAATTATTTACATACAGTAAAAATGCCACAAGCAATCCAACTGTCGCCTGCCCATGGAGAATAAAATAAATCCCCGTAAGCAACGTGAGCAATTGTGCGATACTAGTACATAACCCATATATTGGCGTAAACAATGTATTTGCTACTCCTGCTACTACTGACGAATCGTAATTTCGATCATTTGCAACTTGAAATGAGTCTCGGAAATAATCCAATCTGCTAAATGCGGCAATGGCTCGAAAATTTGCAAGACTTTCCTGGATTTCCCCTGTCATCGTTCCAAGGGTTTGTAAACTTTTGACATTTGAGCGATTCACCCAGGGAGAGAGAATTTTTGTAATAATTAAAATTCCTAATGCTGGAATAAGCGCAACCAGACCCAGCTGGAGATGCAACGAGACAAGAAATATTCCAGCGCCCACAATTAAAAATAAATTCGCTAAAAATTGAATGAGCGCTTGTGCAAAAAAGTTATTTAATTTTTCGGTATCGCTATTAATACGCGAGATCACGTCCCCTGCTTTATTTTGATTAAAGAAGGCAACGGGGAGCAACTGCAAATGATTAAATAACCTATTGCGCAAACGGAACAATGCACGTCGACCAACACCCCCCATCGTAATTGTCTGCAAGTAACTAGCGATACCACCGATACAAAATAATACGAGCAATAAGCCAGAGTTTATTAATACGCCATGCATGTCTTTCTGTCGTATGTATGTATCAATAGTGTGAGCAATAATAACTGGAGCGATTAACGTAGTTGCGGAATTAATCGTCATTGCAAAAAATGCGCCAAACACTTTTCCTTTTTCTTCTGCAATTAATGGGAATAGCCGTTTAGCAGCAACGATCAATACATTTTGCTTTTCGTATTCTTCTGTCGTTTTAAGCGTGTAGTTCATATGTATTGATGCTTTTTTGGGAATTGTAAATTTGCACGTAGTCAGGAGAGCTGCTCATTAATTCTGCATGTGTCCCCATTGCTAATAATTCCCCTTCCATTACCAAAATAATCTGGTCATAATGTTCAATAGATGCGATTTTCTGGCTGACAGAAATAATAGTGATATCCGGATAATTCTTTTCGACATTCTGAACAATTCTTCGCTCTGTTTCTGCATCTACCCGCGCCGTGAAATCATCAAGCACAAGCACAGAAGGCTTGAGCGCCAACGCACGAGCTAACATAATACGCTGCTTTTGGCCGCCGGATAAGCTGGTGCCTCGTTCAGACGCGATCGTCTCTAATCCATTTGGGAGCGTATGTACAAAAGAAGAAATTTCGGCAGTGTCGATAGCTTTTTGCATATCTTCTTCTTTCACATTTTCTCCAAATGCAATATTTGCCCTCAAGCTCATGTTAAATAAAATACTATCTTGAAATACAAGCCCAACTTGTTTCCGTAACACAGATTGATCGTAGTCTGTCGCATCTTTTCCATCAAACAAAATCCTCCCTTTTGTAGGTGGTACTAATCCTGCAATCATGTACAGAATTTGAGTTTTTCCTGCTGCAGTCGGCCCTACAATTGCGGTTTTTTTATGAGCATGTACATAAAACGAAACATCTCGCACAACTTCACGTTTTCCATACAGAAGAGAGACATTTCTTACTTCAACATCGCCCTGGATCTTAGAGGTAATTTTCCCCTTCCGTGAAGCAGGTTTTGTATTAATAACTGCGAGGATACGCTCATAGGATGCCGCAGACATTGCAATCATATTGGTAGTAAATCCAAGGATAACAATAGGAAATACCAAAATAGCTAGATAGGAATTAAAGGCAGCAAAGTCGCCCAGCGTCATCGTTCCCGCAATAACAAAACGCCCACCTAATGCCAGTATCGTTAATGTTGCAATATTCGTAGCGAACGTAATAACAGGAATGAGTGTTGCGAACATGCGCAAGATACTCATACTAATTGACATAGCCTCAGAACTTGCTTGTACAAACTTCTCATACTCGACATGTTGAGAATTTAATAACCGAATTAGAACCGCCGCAAAAATAGTTTCGTGAATTACTTTATTTAGCCAATCAATTGCCTCTTGCCCCCGCTTAAAGAGTGTACGAACTCGACGCAATACAAAATAAAATACGACGCCAATCAGCGGAACAATAGCAAGCACAGTCAAGCCCAATAAAAAGTTCGTAAATAACATGAGCGTGCTTGCTCCGATAATAAGGAAAAGCGACGATACGATAGATGGAATTGCTTGGGATACGAACATTTTCACCGCATCAACATCCGACGTCAGATTTGTAAGCAATTTTGCAGATGTTACCTGCTGAATATACATATAGTTTTGCCGCGAAATAGTGCCCATTAACTGGTTACGCAAATCACGAGCCACCCGCTCTGATGCAATTACTTGAACAATACTTTGTAGAGCGATCAAGATAAATACGCCAACAGCTACAGCAATAAAAATAATTGCGGATTGTTGTATCGCAGCAGAGCCTCCCTTATATGAATCAATAGCATGTGCAATAATTTTTGGAATCGCCAAGTTTAGTCCGTTTCCCGCAATGGTAAAAAACAGCAATAGTAAAATAAGGCCCCTGTAGGGGCGTATCAGTGACAGTAATGAGTTTTTTGGTTGATTTTCCATAGAAATATCAATTTCACTACAATACCATAGATTGCATTATATTACATATCCAACAAAACTAATTACTATATATATTCAAAAAAATTAGCCCAGTCGTTCGAAAACGAACGAAAGGGTTAAGCACAAAGGACAAAGGATCAAACAGTCCAAATTGCCTAAGTCCAAAGAACTTACTTGCGGAGACCAGCGAACCACCAGCCCTCATCACAGCCATCGTCAACGCGGTCGACGTTCACACTGCGCTCGTCAACCCACCCGTCGAAGGTCGCAAAGCACCACTTGCCGTTAGCATCCTTCCAGTGGGTACGGTTGGGATGTTTGTCAGCAAAGTCAGGGTCCTCCTCGTTCACGGCGGCAAGGGAGTATGGATCAGCAGGTTTCAATCCCCGAAGCTCGAACTCCTTGTCGAGGTCAACGTCGTTGACGAAGTGGCCGAGTTTGAAGAAGTGAACATCCACTTCTTCGCCGTTCTCGTCGCCGTGAGGCATGCTGTCCACGACCTCGCGGGTAGTGTATTGTTTGCGCCCGGTATCGTCGAGAACTTTCTGTGGAGTGCGGCCTCGATCCACTTTCGCGTGGCGAACGATCATGTCGCTGATCGCTTCGACGCGCTTGCGAACTTCACCGACAAACACAACGGTAAGTGCGTCACCTTGAGTCTCGATGACTTGTTGAGTCTGTTCGCTTGGGAGGCCACTCTTTCGCAGAGCGGCGGCCAAGAGATCCAAAAACTTGGCGATCTGTCCGGCAGTGATCATCGTTGCGGATGGGGACACGGTTTGCACCATGGCGTCATCTCTCTTTCTTTAGCTTGGATTAAGGAACATACCGAAATTGGTATGTTATTATTTTATACCTTTTTCTTTATTCTGTCAACTCTAATTGTAAAAAATAGAATTATAATGCATTTTTACGACAAAATAAGCACTTTTTATAAAACGGGTTCGTTTTTGCCATTCCTGCCCCATACGGTGAACTTATCGTACCCATGGAAAAATAGAACGATTGCAACTCCAAATAAGATTGCATGCGGCCATACGGATTCGCCAAAAAAGAGAATCGACATCGTTAAGAACGTCAAAAAGAACAATGCAAAAAAACGAATTGCAAAGCCAAGCATGAACGCTAGACCTATCAATGTCTCAATTAAAAATGCTCCCAGCACTAAGAACAAAGGAGTAAATGGGAAAAATTGAGTGAGATGGTAGTCATTCACCGTATCCAAAGCTAAGTCGCTATGCAAAAACTTTGCATACATAGAAGCGTATATAAGCGCAGTTCCAAATAATATGCGCAATATCAAAAAGCTAT
>DATIIA010000109.1:0-2152 GCA_035480115.1 Candidatus Anderseniibacteriota bacterium
GGAACTGGGGGAGATGTGGATAGATTCGACTTTCTCAATCCGATTGCATCGCTCCTCCTTCCGCAACGAGCGATGCTGTTTGGCTTGCCAATCGTACTTTGCGTACTCATCCTGCTTCACCCAGCAAATATTAAGAAAAAATATTCTGCAATTATTGCGGGTATTCTTGCAGGAACACTGCCTTTATTTCAGGCTCATGCATGCATAGCGCTTGCTGCAGCAATTATCGCGCTCCTTATAACGAACCCAGTGGCGAGGTATTGGTTACAATTTTTTATCCCTGCATTGCTGGTAGGAATTCCCGAACTCTTCTTTTATGCTCATGGCAGCGCAGGTTCCAGTTCTTTTTTTAGATTCGAACCAGGCTGGATGAAAGGGGATCAAAACTTCTTTCTATTTTGGATTCAAAATACAGGAATACTTATTCCAGCAAGTATCATTGTTTTATTTACAAAACTTTCAAAAACAACAAAAGGCCTCACAATAGCTGCAACGTTTTTATTTATTATTTCAAATTTATTCCTATTTGCTCCATGGGCATGGGATAATTTTAAGATTCTTATATTCTGGCTCCTCTTCGCACTTCCAAGCATCGCGTGGCTTTTTATAAAGCTTTGGAAAATGGGCCCGAGTATGTATCTTCGTCCTATTCTCGTTATTATTCTTATAATACAACTAGGGTCGGGCTTGCTCGACATATGGAAATTTAGTCTTCCAACGGTAACCTTATGGCAAGATTGGGATCGCGCAGGCGTAATTTTTGCGCAATATATTTCTTTAGCAGTACCACCTCAAACCGCAATTGCAACGGCATCTGTGCACAACTCACCGGTTGCCCTCTCAGGAAAATTGTTGTTTTTAGGATTTACTGGCCACGTATGGAGCCACGGAATTCTTCCATGGACACGCGAAGCTGACGTAAAGGCATTTTTCGAAGGAACTTCTCCAGCTATTAGTAATCAAATACCACATTATATTGTTGTTGGTCCGCAAGAGCTCAGCGCATTTCCGCATCTTATACTGCAGCCGCAATGGGAAAAAATTGCCCAGTATGGCCCTTACTCTTTGTTCCGCCAATAGGACAAAATATCGTCTAAAGATTGCGATAACGAAATTTCTTGCTGCCAATTAGTTTTTATTTTTAATTTTGTTGCATTCCCAATCATCACTGGATTATCAGACGGTCGCATGCGAGATTCGTCTTGCGAAATCGTAATTGGAAGAGAACTTTTCTCGAGTAATTGATCAAGAATAGTTTTTATAGATGTTCCCACACCACTTGCCACATGATAGACATTCCCCAATTCTCCTGCTTCCATTAATAAGCGATATGCTCGAACGACATCCCGAACATCGGTAAAGTCGCGAATGGCATCAAGATTACCCACTAACATAACCGGTTCTTGTTGGCCGCGCTCAATTGCAATAATTTGAGACGCGAAATCAGCAGTCACAAATCCTCGCTGCTGACCCGGTCCAATATGGGGGAATGGGCGCACTCGAATACAATACTCGTCATAGGTTTCTTCAATAAGCTTTTCCATTTCTAACTTGCTTTGTGCATAAGGATTCGCAGGTTCGCACTCATGAAGCGGTTTTTCTGTAAGTGGTTTTTCATCAACATGTCCGTATATATCAGCACTGCTGATCATAAGAAATTTCGTATGAGGAGAAAGTTCGCGCGTATGCTCAAGGAGCATTCTTGTGCCATCAACATTTACTTTCTGAGTAATATCAGGATGTTCTAGTGAAAATCCTACGGAACTCACTGCAGCTAAGTGGACAATCCATGCGGGTTGTTCAGATGAAATAATGCTTGTATATGTTTTAGGGTCAGTAATATCTATAGTATCTTTATCAACACCGATAATTCGATTCCAAATTCCATGATTTTGCAATTCTTCAGTCAGATACTTGCCAACAAATCCGCTCGCCCCTGTAATAAGAACCGAAGAAGATTCCATAGACAAAATAATTCTATTGAGCTTGCTGCACGATCTTTAATTCAGATTCAACCATCATGGATACTAATTCTGAAAATGATACGCTTGGTTCCCACTTAAGCACTGTTTTTGCTTTTGTCGGATCAGCAATAAGGAGATCAACTTCCGCAGGACGTAAAAATTCTTCTCCTTGTTCTACGTAATCTTTC
>DATIIA010000110.1:0-1908 GCA_035480115.1 Candidatus Anderseniibacteriota bacterium
CTTATAAGCTTGAAAATCATACGGACAGTGTAGCACAAGATATTATTTTCGTTCGGTGATTCTAAAGTGCTGCAGTTGAGGACAGATAGCACCAGCAGCGTTTGTTTTTACGCTTCCTGGAAGTCTATAATCGACTAGATATTTTGCTGTACTTTTATGATCTTCATCAGCGAACTGAATTTCCGAATAATGCCTACTCCAGAATTCGAGGCGATTATATATATGTACGTTTTCTGAAGTAACAGGGCCAAGATTTTTCAGACAATCAAAGAGAGGTTGCGTATCCACTAATGCTGATGCGCTATCTGTTCGATTGCCCAGGGAAAATATACCAGTCGAACCACCCGTGCGCAGATATGGTACAGCTATGCCGAATATTACCCATGCAATAAGAGCTGCGAGAATAATACTTGTAATCGAATTTGCAATTGCAGTATTCTTCTTCCTAATTATTCCAACAATACCTTCTAAGCCGATGCCTGATAATAACCAGAAACCTAATGCAAATATTGTAAAATATCTCAAACTAAAACGATCAATAATACGCAATAATACGAAAAGATGAATGAAAAGAGCTGCTGCAATAATCCAAGCCATATTGCGATGTTTTGGAAAAATTAATGCGATTAACGCAAGAATGCTTAGAATAGCCGTGATACTTATCATGACTACAGGAGATAATTCAGAGCCTGTGTACGAAGCGATATATGATGATCCAGAAACAATTTCTGGAAACAGAGACGGAAATGCATTCCATCTATCGCTAACAGTTTCTGCAATAGCCTTTTGGCTGCCTTGATCGTCCGGATGTAACTGCAATATTGCAAACTGCATGCTAAAGCCTGCAATAAATCCGATAATAATCGGCCAAGAAGAAAGAAGAATGCGTGGATGACGAATAGCTGTAATAATCCCAACAATAATAATAGCAACTAGAGTAGGTAAGAAGAGTAGATGATTTGCCAAACCCAACCCCGCAACCAGCCCTCCAAGTAAAAATCTATGCTTCCATTTATTTTTTACTAATAAAAATAGTAACAATGCAGCATAAAGCGGCAAAAACGTAATTGCCCATGCGAGGCGTTGTTGAGTCAAGTAGATCGGGGAAAATGTTACTAAGATCAGCGGCAAAATACTTTCTTCCTTGCCAACATATTTTATAAGCAGATATGAGCATATAAGAAAAAATGCAACAGATGCAATAAACGTAACACTGCGCAAAGCAAAAGACGTATACCCGAATACCAACACAAACGGGATACGAACATAATCGATAAACGGCCCAATATATGATCGCTCTCCTAGTATTTCTAGCTTTTTAGAATCGAGCATATGAAATACATTTTCTCCTTCATGGGCTTCATCTCCCATGAGGCTGGGAATAGTAGTCAAAAAGGATCCATTAAGAATAACAAAAAGTATGAATATGGCTATGTGAAATCTATATGCAAAAAACCTAAACATACTGATATACTACACCAATATGAATTCCCGAGCATTTTGGATTATCGTGGTTATCGGTATTGCGGCAGGTGCTCTTTTTCTTCCTGTTACGCAGTATCGGGTGGTTTCATATGGCATAGATTCGTATGATACGCACACGCCTATATTTTCCAAGCACATTGCTGCAGAAGAATTTACCACAACATCAAAAACAATCGGTATCGGAGCGATTCTTGTAAATTTATTTCATGCGAAGCAGCTTTCGAATGTCGATATAAAGATAATAAACAATGAAACGCATCTTCTGATTGCAACGCAAACTATCCCCTCAACAAGTATCCATGATGATTCGTTCGCATATGCCAATATCCCAAATAATCCAATTCCGGCAAGCACTTCTTTGCGCATAGAATTTTCAGCGCCCGACTCAACAATTAAAAATCCTATCGGCGTACGATACGGAAA
>DATIIA010000111.1:0-1653 GCA_035480115.1 Candidatus Anderseniibacteriota bacterium
AACTGTTCCTGCAGATTCAACTTTCACTACTTCATTTTCGAATGTGAGAAGCTCGTATTGCTTTCCTACCAGAGCATCCATTAGGCTTCCTTCCATCACTCATCTCCTTATTCTGAATTAATTGTTAAAGGAAGAGATAACAATTTCTCTTCTGACACTGCATATACCAATAGATATATATTTATTGTTGTTTGTCAATGGTGTGGACATCGCTCGATGCCGTTGGGATACTTTACGAACAAGTATTAAGAAGCTGTGGAACTACTGCAGGCATCACGCCATAGCTAAGCGATTCTTGAATAATATTATAGTATGGCGCCATTCCTTCTACCTCAATCCAATCCTCTTCTGTATAATGGCGAAATAAATTCGAAGTATCTTTTTCTAACCGAACATTCTCGCCATTTCGGATAGCTTTCATCTGCTGCACGATCGCATCCCTGCGACGTTCGTATGCATGTCGATTAGTAGAATCAGCATTCACCTTTTCATACAACCACGAAATACTACCTAGTATCAATAATATAATCTTGTATTCCTTGTCTGTCCTGGGTACCGCTGCTGTTATACAGCCAATTACTTGCAAACATCACTCGTTTTCCATCCAATGAAGGTACTGGATGTGTTTCGGACCGATATCCAAAATCACTATCAAGAGCAACTTCGGGTAAATTGTTATTATCATTATCACTGTGGGAATGAGCCAACCGCTCTACTGTCCCACTCCCGTCAATTTTTAATGCTACTATTTCATCATCAAACCGAAGCCCAGGCTTGTTAAAATATGATACATACACCCATCCAAGGCGTTCCGTATTTTGTGCGGATATGTGATCAGCTGCAGCTTCTTTAGGGAGACCATTCGTTGTTTTTGTTCCAGGGTCTGTTAAAGAAACAACCCTATTATCTCGAAGTCGCACTTTAACCACATGACCTATGCCATTTCTTGAAAACGTATGGATACCAGGGATTGTGCTCTCGACATTTCGAGCATGTTCTTGGCCAACAACTACATCCTCATTGTTATCAAATGGATCGAGCGTCATGTCTAAATGTCCAACTTCATAAATAAAACCATCATCAGGCGATCCATCTTGACCAGGATAGCTTACTTGCATTTTTCGAGGCGTCAACGCGAGTGTAGTTGGATTTACATCAAATACTCGCAAGTAATCACCAATATAATGAACGAGCACGTATTTACCAGAAGGAGATAGGGAAACGGTGCTTACGGTATACGGTATATTATCCGCAGAAAGATCATATACGGGGCCAATGCGTTGCTGGTCTTGAGAAAACGGTGATTGTGGATCCATATCAACTATAAACATTTTTCCTGTGCTATCTGACAGAGCAATAAACCTGCCATCAAAGGAAGTATTGCCTTTTGACATACCTAAGCCCTGTATTGTTCGAGGAGGGTTTAAGGTAGAAAAATCCCATGAACGAGTGACCTTGTTAGCAACTACATCAAACCAATACAACATCGAACCAGAAGAAGACCCTAAGACCATTTCATTCGCATGCCCTGACCGGAAATTCCATCGCAAATCAACCTTTGTCGGCATATGGCTTGGGGCAGCAAACTTAACGTGGTACGGCTCATCTCCTTGAAGAAATAAAATATTTTGTCGACCACCTTCCTCTTTCCTG
>DATIIA010000112.1:0-2488 GCA_035480115.1 Candidatus Anderseniibacteriota bacterium
GACGCGAGACCCCACCCAACCTCCCCTTGGTAAGGGGAGGAGACGTCACCTTTTGCTCCTCTATCCAAGACGCACTAGAACAAACAAAGCAAGAACGTTCGGTATTTGTTATCGGGGGCGGAGAGGTATATGCTCAAATGATGCCGCTCGCAGACGAGATGCGCATCTCGTTTATTCATAAAGAGTACACAGGAGATGTATTGTTCCCCAAAATAGATCAACGCATCTGGCAAGAAGTATCTCGAAAAGAATATCCACTTTTTACCCATATTCATTACATCCGCAATGAACAACCTTCAAAAAACCGATAAGCAAGTATTTCGCATAATCACAAAAGAAGAACAGCGCCAACAGGAAACATTATCGATGATTCCATCTGAAAATTGGTTCTCGTTATCTGTTCGTGAAGCAGTGGGGTCAGTAATGTCGCACAAATATGCAGAAGGAAATATCGGATCACGATATTATGAAGGAAATGAATACATCGACGAATTAGAACAACTCACCATCGATCGAGCGAAAAAAGTATTTGCACTTCCAAAATCTTGGGACGTGAATGTACAAGCACTTTCAGGGAGCAGTGCAAATCTTGCAGTGTATTTAGCATTGTTGCAGCCAGGAGACACCATGCTTGCCATGTACCTTCCAGATGGCGGCCACTTATCGCATGGATGGTCATTTGAGCCCGATGCGAAGAAACGAGAAAAGGACGTCGTCAGCAAATCGCTTGTGTATACGGGAGGAAGCAGAAAAGTAAATATTACATCTATCCTGTATAATCCAATTCAATATAAAACGGATCCTTCAACATCTGAATTTGATTACAAAGAAATTGAAAAAATTGCACTCAAATATAAGCCGAAACTTATTATTACAGGAGGCACCGCGTATCCGCGAATTATTAATTATAGAAAGATGAAAGCGATCGCAAAAAAAGTTGGGGCATTTTACTTGGCCGATATTGCTCATGAGGCAGGCTTAGTTGCCGGCGGAGCATTTCCATCTCCTGTTGGAATTGCCGACGTGGTAACAATGACAACGCATAAAACACTGCGATCAGGGCGCGGTGCAATCATTTTAGCGAAGCAGGAGTTGATAGAAAAAATAAATCGCGCACTCCTACCAGGCCTTCAGGGCGGCCCGCATAACCATAATATTGCTGGCATTTGCGTCGGCTTAGGAGAAGCGCTCAAGCCAACGTTTAAAAAATATGCGAAGCAAGTTGTGCTCAATGCCCGCGCATTAGGGAAGGCATTGCAAGACCAAGGCTTTACCCTTGTAACCGGCGGAACTGATAAGCACTTACTATTAATTGATCTATCACATGAACCTCTATTGGGCCGGCCCCTTGCTCGAGTCCTTGCGCTGGCAGGAATCACCACCAACTATTCAACCATGCCATGGGATTCTCGCCCTCCTCGTAATCCGTCTGCATTACGCTTAGGTACTCCCGTTCTTACAACGCGCGGAATGAAAGAAAAAGAAATGCAGCAAATCGCAGAATGGATTCGTGAAGCAATGCATATTGCAGAACCCTGGAAAGAGCTTTCATTTGAAAAATTAGAACAAGAAGCAATTACATCTAAAGAAATAAAACAAATTGCAAAAGAAGTCCGCGAACTTTGCAAAAAGTTTCCGCTGGCGTAGTAGTTCCCCTCTCCCGTTCTGGGAGAGGGCGGGGGTGAGGGGTGTAGACTAGGAGTATGGGTGTCATTTTGTTTAACAAACCTACAACGTTACTAAAGCGCCGTTCATTGCGAAAAACTTCTCCTGAACCAGAAAACAGGCTGTGGTACTACATACGAAATAAAAACATCAAGAATACGAAATTCCGAAGACAGTATGCAATCGGTCCGTATATTACGGATTTTTACTGTGTTGAATTAAAACTTGTGATCGAAATCGATGGGGATTCACATTTTACGGACGAGGCGCAAGCGTATGATAAAGAACGTACGGAATATTTTAATGAATGCGAAATACGAGTATTACGATTTACGAATACGGAAGTGATGAAAAATATTAATGAAGTACTTGAGAGGATTAGTGAAGTTACTAACACCTAACGCCCCTCACCCCAACCCTCTCCCAGAACGGGAGAGGGGAACGAAGACGAAATATTTTGTCATAAAAAAATCGCGTACCTACCAAATTAACAAGTACGCGAATGAGCAACAACCTTTTTTATCAGTCAAAATTACTCTGCTCCGTTTCAGCCTCTCCTCGCTTCCCTTCTTTTGTATCAAGGTGAAAGTGTAAGATATACGGATCTTCCAAAAATGAAAAAGTTAGCGAATAAAGTGGCCCTTCGATAGAACGTAAACGAAACTGACGAAAAAGTGCGCCGACGAAATGTCGCTGTTCTTCACCCAGGCGCGGCTCATCAGCTGAAAAACTCGCAACAAGATCACCGCGATCAATCAATTCGTCCGCAAATAGGTTAGCATCAAGAGCTTGATTTGGGTCTTCTCTCGAAATCCTTAAAACA
>DATIIA010000113.1:0-3120 GCA_035480115.1 Candidatus Anderseniibacteriota bacterium
AATCCATGACCCAGTACGAAATCCATAGAAAAACGGCCGAGAGTTACAATAATTTTTGGATCAATAATTTCAATTTGCCCTGCAAGCCATGGCGCATATACGGCAATTTCTTCCGGAAGCGGATCGCGATTTCCTGGTGGGCGATGCTTAATGACGTTTGCAATGAAAATGTCTTCCCGTTTCATCCCGATAGATTCAAGAAGATCTGATAATAACTTTCCTGCAGCCCCTACAAACGGCACGCCTAGCTCATCTTCTTTTTGCCCCGGAGCTTCCCCTATAAATAAAATATCAGTATCGGGATTGCCGCTTCCTGGTACTGCTTGTTTTGTTCCTACGTGAAGATTCGAATGCTCTATGCAGTACTCAAGTTGTTCTTTATTAAGTTTTTCGAGTGCCTTTTCTTTTTCCTCTCGTGTCATATGCGATGCTTTTTCAAAAAATCTAAATCCTGCTGAATATATTCATCGTGCTGTGTTTCTAGAATAAAGTTTACGTTTGCAACATCCACATGCTTCATAAAAGCCGCAAGGCCTTTTGCTCCAATTTCCCCCATACCAATATGTTCATGTCGGTCTTTGTGGGAGTTTAATTCCGTTTTTGAATCGTTAAAGTGAACTAATTTCAGCTGGTTTTTGCCGAGCGCCTTATCAAAGTGCTTCATTGTTTCGTCGATAGCCTCTTCTGTACGAATATCGTAGTTTGATGCGAACATGTGGCAGGTATCCAAACACACGTGCACATCTTTGCGCCCAATTCCTTCTAGTAATACTGCTAATTCTTCAAATGAATCGCCTAAAACGGCACCTGCACCTGCACTAATTTCTAGTAATAGTTTTGTTGTCATCTCTTTGTCCGTCTCAAATATTTTTTTGAGCCCATCTATAGCATGACTAATTGCTTCTTTTGGAACTTCTGATGATTTTTTATCAGTGACATGATCTTTTGCGCTCCCTAAATGCGTTACGACATATTTCACCCCTAATTGAGTGCCACGCATCAACTCTTCACGAACCGCATTAATAGAACCATGCCAGATTTTATTATTTTTTGATGCAAAATTGATGTAATACGGGGTGTGGATATAGCTTTCCATGCCGTATTCTTTGCTTCGTGATCGAAATAGGTCAGCTTGTTCATCCGTAATCACAGGCGCTCCTCCTCCCCGCGGACTGCGAGAGAAAAACTGGAAACATTCCGCACCAAATTCTTTTGCATTTTCCGGTGCATTCGATAACCCTCCAGCTGCAGATACATGAAGACCGATTTTTTGAGAATGAGGCATACTTTTACTCTACAAGCTTATAAGAGATTGGTACAAGATCCAATTCCCTTGCTTTTCTATCTTGAAAATGTGATAATCTAGCTTGGAAGTTTATTTGCCCTTTCAAACCCTATTCTGGAGTCTTAATCGTGAAAAGTTTGAATGTTGATGATGCTCTGAAACAACTTTCTGGAATGTTTGCGAAAATTACCGGCCCATTCTTGGTTGTTGATTTGAATGATGATGAAGAATTCTTTGGCGCTCTCGAAGTTGGCGAGCATGGGATGGAAGAGGTGCCGGAATTGCAAAGAACGCAACCTCACAGCCATGAGTTTGTTTCGGCCTACAAATCAGAAGGCCTAAATATTCTTGCGGGCGAGGAATTACACGCACTCCCACAAAGATGTCTAGTGATTGTGCTGCCCGGGACTTCTCATAGCTGGCTTCCAAAAGTATTAGCAGGTGCTGTGGGTTCTTGTGATAGCAAGCACGAGAAACAAGAGCTCGTAATGCAGTGACAAGCATCTGCGGGGCGTAGCGCAAGCAGTTCCAAAAAGCTCCCAAGCTCGATTGAATGCAAATTCGATTGAGCTTTTTTTGAGTCGTTTTCCCTCTCTGTGATAAGGAGAGGGTTAGGGTGAGGTGAAAAGCGAATGCTATGATGTATATGTGCCTATTATTTTTAACGGTCCAAAAACCAAACAAACTCGTCGCAATTTAAGGAAAAAATTTACAGAACCAGAAGATCGTCTTTGGTATTATTTGAGGGCTCGGCGTTTGAATGGACTCAAATTTAGACGACAATATGCTATTGGAAGATATATTGTCGATTTTTACTGCCCTGAACTTCGCTTAATAATTGAAGTTGATGGTGATTCTCATTTTACGGATGAAGCGAAGGCGTATGATGAAGAGCGAGAACAATATTTAAAAGCACACAATCTTCAAATAATTCGTTTTACAAACGACGAGGTTTTGCAGAATATAAAAAGTGTTATTGATCGAATTGTGCACTACGGCACCTCATCCCCTCCTTCTCCTTAGCAAGGAGAAGGGAGTGCAGCGCAACTGTTCTTAATATGCACAGGTTAGCACCTCTCCTTGCTAAGGAGAGGTCGGCTGAAAGCCGGGTGAGGTGAAAACGGTCGGGCTCTGAACTTGTCGAAAGCCGGGTGAGGTGAAGATGCGGTAGCTGAAGATTGGGTGAGGTGCTTACCTCGCAAGGGCATCAGCCCTTATCTCCCTAATCACGTTTACTTTTACGTCTCCAGGATACGTAAGTTCTTGTTCTATTTGCTTTGCAATATCTTGGGCCAGCTTTACCGCTGCTAAATCATCTATTTTTTCTGGTTCTACGAACACCCGGACTTCTCGACCTGCGTAAATTGCATATGCTTTCTTTACCCCAGTGTAGCTGGTTGCGATTTGTTCTAGGTTTTCCATACGCTTTACGTATTCTTCGACATTTTCTTTGCGCGCACCCGGGCGTGCTGCTGATATTGCATCAGAAACCTGGACGATAATCGCTTCTCGCGTATCAAATGGATAATCCTCATGATGCGCTGCAGCTGCTTTAACAATTGCTTCACTAATGCCAAATTTGCGCATGATTTTTTCTCCGATCTCCACGTGGTTTCCTTCTACCTCGTGATCGATTGCTTTACCGATGTCGTGTAACAATGTAGCTTTTTTTGCAATATCGACGTCTGCACCTAACTCTTCTGCTAACATGATTGCTATGCGGGCAGCTTCCCAACTGTGTTTTAAAATATTTTGTCGGTAACTCGTTCGATACTTCATTCTTCCAACTAGATGGACCAGTTGTGGTGGAAAATCGAGAATACCTAAATCAAATA
>DATIIA010000114.1:0-3291 GCA_035480115.1 Candidatus Anderseniibacteriota bacterium
TGCCGTAATAATCCGTGCCGAAAGATCCCTTCACTTAATGTCGCTAATTCAGAGGCCGAATATACTCCACCGACCTCAGTTGCGTTGGCAATCGAAAGAATTGCTGGGCACGCTCCGTGAAGATCTCTTCGCGTCTCGTAAATCGATTGAACCTCATCAGGTAAAACCTTCCCACAAACATGTGAAACGGGAATAATTGAATGACCCATACTGCCTACCGCTCCCGCCTCATGTTTGTTAATATGCGCACTTTCGGCGCATATCACAGCTTCGTATGACTTTTCAAACAATATTGCGAGAGCGAGACGATTTGCCGCAGATCCAGTTGGAACGAAAAAAACTTTTTCTCCACTCACGCCAAATAGACTACCAATAGCAGAACGTCCTTCCCACGTTAATGAATCATCTCCATAAGAACCTTCCGGCCAGGATTCTCCAAAGCTCATCATACATCCTAAGACTTTAGGATGCGGACAACCAACATAATCCGAACGAAGCATAACTCATTTCCTTTATTAACGTACACGCCGAACGCTCGAACTCATTCACAACAGCACTCCTCTGTATGCAACAGAAAAGCGAAAAATGCAAGTTTCCCCTCACCCTAACCCTCTCCCCATCCGGGGCGAGGGGATTCATTTAGATATCCAAATTCTCTACGGCTTTGGCATGTGTTTGGATCCACTTTTTTCTTGGTGCAACTTCGCTTCCCATAAGCACATCAAACATACGATCTGCTTCAGATACATCGTCTATAGTTACTTGTTTTAATACACGATTCGCAGGATCCATGGTTGTTTCCCACAGTTCACCGGGGTTCATTTCTCCTAAGCCTTTATATCGCTGGATCTTTACTTCTGTTCCCGCTTCCTCTTCTTTCACACCCATTTTTTTCAAAATAGATTCTTTTTCTTGGTCGGTATAGACGTAATGCAATTGCTTTCCTTTTTGAATCTTGTACAACGGCGGCTGCGCAATATACAAATAACCGCCTTCTACCATTGGCTGGAAATAGCGGAAGAAGAACGTGAGCAAAAGTGTTCTAATATGCGATCCGTCAACATCGGCATCTGTTGCAATAATAATTCGATGATAGCGAAGTTTTGAAATATCCATTTCTTCTCCAATGCCTGCACCCATAGCAATAATAAGTGCCTTAATTTCATTATTCGCCAGCATTTTGTCTAATCGAGCTCGTTCTACGTTTAAAATTTTTCCACGAAGCGGCAAGATGGCTTGAAACTTTCGATCCCGCCCTGATTTACAAGAACCGCCTGCAGAGTCTCCTTCTACGATAAAGATCTCACTCTTTGCAGCATCTTTTTCTGAACAATCTGCCAGCTTGCCTGGGAGTGCGAATCCATCAAGCGCTCCTTTGCGCAACACAGTATCTCGCGCAGCGCGAGCAGCCATGCGAGCCTTTGCAGCAAGCGTTACTTTTGCCATGATTTGGCGCGCGTCTTGCGGATGCTCCTCTAAATACATTGCAAATGATTCTGTCATCATTTGGTGCACATACCCTCGCATTTCTTGCGTACCTAATTTTGATTTGGTCTGCCCTTCGAATTGCGGCTCTCGCAACTTCACGCTAATAATTGCAGTGAGCCCTTCGTTGACGTCATCAGCTGTTAAGTTATCATCTTTTTCTTTTAAGAATCCGTTTTTGCGAGCGTAGTCGTTAATCAATCGCGTAAGCGCTGTTCGGAATCCCGTTAAATGCGTACCGCCTTCTGTCGTATGAATGTTATTTGCAAATGTTAAAATTTGATCCGTGTACGCATCGGTATATTGCATTGCAACTTCGACCATTCGGTCTTCTTCAAATTCTCGCTTTGCATAAAACACTTCTTCATTTTTTACATCTTTCCCGAGATTCAATTGCTGGACGTACGATGCAATTCCTCCTTCAAAATAAAAAGTGTAGGATTTTTTCTCTGGTTCGCGTTCATCTGTAATTGAAATCCGAACACCTGGAGTTAAATATGCCTGTTGGCGCAAATGCTGGAGAATTTTATTCCAGTTATATGCAATTTCCTGAAAAATCTGATTATCTGCCTTAAACGTAATGGTTGTTCCCGTAAGGTTTGATTTCCCCAGCTTTTTTACATCGCCTTGTGAAGCGCCTCGCTTGAATTTTTGAATAAATCGGCCCCCATCGCGCTCTACTTCAGCTTCAAGCCATTCAGACAATGCGTTTACTACCGACACACCCACGCCGTGCAATCCTCCAGAAACTTTATACCCTTCCCCACCGAACTTTCCTCCGGCATGTAAAACAGTTAGCACCGTTTCAAGTGTCGATTTCTTTGTCTTGCTATGCTTTTCGACAGGAATACCTCGACCATCGTCTTTTACAGAAATTACATTTTCTGGAAGCAAGCGTACTACTACATGAGTAGCGTGGCCCGCCATTGCTTCGTCGATACAATTATCGACAACTTCCCAAATCAAATGATGCAAACCATCTAGCCCCGTACCTCCAATGTACATTCCTGGGCGCTTTCGAACTGGTTCCAACCCCTCTAAAACGGTAATTGCTGATGCGTTATATGCAGAAGATGCAGATTTTTTTGCCATAGAATATTGATGAAGAGTACCTGATTTACTACGCCAATTCAATAGCAGTTTCCCCTCCTTACGAAGGAGGGGCTAGGGGAGGTCTGTCGCGTACGCATGACCCCCTCCAACTCCCCCTTGGTAAGGGGGAGAGGCTCCCATAAAAATACCCCTCACGTCGTATGACGTGGGGGTAGATAACGGTCGAACATTTCTGGCTATCGTTTTTCCCACACTTGGTGGAGCCCAGCAGCAAAGCGATGCCCTGAGCTATATATTCCCGTATGAATACAACCTGAGAGCACCAAGCACAAAGCGCAGATACCGGCAATCTTTTTCACATTCAATCCTTTCAAAGAAAAGAAATTTTCAATCACTGTCCCAATCCATTGGAACTATGCAATATATATTATAATAGTATAAATGTCAAGTTCTACTTATCGTATCTCCGCTCCAAACTCATTCTTAAGTGCATGTTCTATTTTTTTGTGAACCTCTGAAATTTCGGCATCCGTAAGAGTTCGTTCTGGTGATCGGTATTCGATGTGAAATGCCAAGCTTTTTTTATCATCCCCTTCCTGCTGGAATTCATCAAATAAATCAACATCTACAACCATATCTCCCCCAACTCGATTAATCTCTTGTTCAACCGCATCGATTTTTGTATCTACTTCTACCAGGAATGAGATATCTCGAAATACGCTTGGGAATTTCGGAAGTTCCGTAAATTGATTC
>DATIIA010000115.1:0-2075 GCA_035480115.1 Candidatus Anderseniibacteriota bacterium
CAGAACGATCTCCATCTTCTTTGATCATTGCCCTCCCAGCGATTGACGTTTCGGAAGGATAGACCGGGAATTCGACAACTTCGCCGTCACCGGCGGAGTAGACTTGGAAGCGCTGCTCTCTGTCTTGCTTTGCCGAATTTAGGAAAGGTACTGCTAGCGCAAGCATAACAGCAACCAGACCAAGACTTGCAACCATCGGACTTGTCCTCATCTTTTTTATCCTTTTTTTCAATACTCGCCTACGAAGCATTGCCAACATTGGCTTTGTCTTCTTGAGCGAAAGATTGTGAGAGTGCGGTCAAATTCAGAACAATTTAATAATTATAGTAATATTTTTAATATTTGTCAATATTAAGATAATAATACATCTATATTAAGCCATTTTTTAAGGATACTGCGTCAAAATCTCCCAGTTTGCCGATATCGGTGAACCGTAGTACAAATAGAGCTATGAACGACAGCGCACAAGCAGAAGCGAATATCCCCGATCATCGAAAGATTGGCCAAGAATTGGATTTATTTACGTTTTCCGATCATGTAGGATCTGGCCTTCCCCTATTTACTCCAAAAGGAACTATTATCAGAAAGCAATTAGAGAATTTTCTGTGGTCAATTTTAACACCCTTAGGATACGAGCAAGTGTGGATTCCGCATATTACAAAACCAGAATTATATAAAACATCCGGACACTGGGATAAATTCAAGGATGATTTATTTCATGTGAAAGGCCATAAAAATGATGACTTTGTTATTAAGCCGATGAATTGTCCGCATCATACGCAAATTTACGCAAGCAGGTTACGCAGTTATCGCGACTTACCCATGCGATATGCGGAAATGACAACCGTGTATCGAGACGAACAAGCCGGGGAATTATTAGGTCTCGCGCGCGTGCGTTCTATTACGCAAGATGATGCGCATATTTTTTGCAGGCCTGATCAAATCCAAGAAGAAATTTCTCGCGTTCTTAAAAGTATTGCGCAGTTTTACAGTGCGTTTGATTTTGAATTGAGTGCTCGGCTATCGCTCCGCAATCCGAATGAACCGGAAAAATATTTGGGTTCAGAAGAAATTTGGAACAATGCCGAACGTATTTTAGAAGAAGCATTAGTTGCCAATAACTTCCCAACTCCTGAAAAAGCAACAGGTGAAGCTGCATTCTACGGCCCAAAAATCGACTTTACCGCTAAAGACAGTCTCGGGCGTACGTGGCAGCTTGCAACTGCCCAACTTGATTTCAACATGCCTGCCCGCTTTGAATTGGAATATACCGGAGAAGACGGGTCAAAGCAGCAGCCTGTTATGATTCATCGCGCAATTTTAGGATCGTTCGAACGATTCATCGTTGTACTACTCGAGCATTACAACGGCCACTTGCCGATATGGCTTGCCCCGGTGCAAGTTTCCGTATTGCCACTTGCAGACGAAGTTGCTGATTATGCAAAAAGTATTATTACAGAGTTAAAAAAGCACGAAGTACGCACACACATTGATAGTAGAAATGAAAGTATTGGGAAAAAAATTCGCGATGGGTTAGAACAAAAAATTCCCGTACTGTTTATAATCGGAAAAAAGGAAATGGCCGATGGTACCGTTTCGCTGCGATCAACAGTACTTGGAGAAAAAACAGTTCCGCTTGCAGACGCAATAGAAGAACTGAAAAAACATCTGACGCCGAAAGCGTAGCTCCCTTCTCCTTACTAAGGAGAAGGAGGGGATGAGGTGCGTAGTGGTACGTTGCTGATATTCACCTCACCCTAACCCTCTCCTTATCAAGGAGAGGGGAACAAAATTATTTGCCGTAGCTTCCCGCTGCGTGCGCTGAAGCGTAGCTGTTGAGCCATGTTTTTTGCGCATCCGAAACTCCACCATGAAATAATCGGGATTCGGCAATTGCTTTGTCCATTGACCATCCTTGCACTGCATAGCGGTATAAGGCAATGACCGTTCCTGTTCGCCCATACCCTCCCCTACAATGTACTTCAACGGGCTGGTTTACAGGGTTAGTTACGAATGCGAGAAATTGTTGTGCTTGCTCATCCGTTGGCGGATGGCCGTCGAGAATATTTAAATGC